>NZ_BAAHYK010000042.1:0-52890 GCF_054657595.1 Desulfocicer niacini | reverse complement strand
CTCCGTTCAATGTTCTCTCCACGGCCAGACGCTCCCGAGTTGACGCAATATCAAACTGTCTGTACTATACGCGCAAGCAACACTCAACGCAATTAATTCATGACGGATCAATGGAACTTTTCGATTATGGACGTATCTTCCCTGTTTTCCTTATTTCTTCTGGGCCTATCCGGAACCGGCCATTGCCTGGGCATGTGTGGTCCCCTTGTCCTGGCTTTTCCCGGCAAGTCAGGAAAATTTAATTCCCATCTTTACTACCATGCCGGACGGATTATCACTTACACAGGCATTGGCATCGTGATGGGCAGTCTGGGACTGGCACTGGCAAAACTTGCCTCTGTTACGGGGCTTGACTACCTGGGAACCCTGGCCCGCATACAATTGGTGTTTTCGTTGCTGGCAGGCATTTTTCTGGCTCTATTTGGTTTTGGCCAGCTGGGCCTCCTGGGTCAGTCTGAATGGCTTATGATATCAAATCCCCAGATAATACCCGGTTACCGCTTTATTGTCCGGTCCGCCTTTCAAAAATCCGATGGCTGGTTAATGGTCATTACCGGGATGTTCATGGGCTTCATCCCCTGCGGCCTCTCTTTTGCTGCCTTTTCAAGGGCATTGGCTGCCAGCCGGCCACTGGAGGGTGGCGCGTTTCTGCTTGCATTTGGCTTGGGCACACTGCCAGGACTACTGCTGCTGGGTACGGGGGCCTCGGTCATCGCCCGCCGCCACCGGCGTCACTTCGATATTTTGTCGGGGATGCTTATGATCGGCATGGCCGCAACCCTTATTCTGGATGGGATTGCAGCCCTTTTTTCATCCTTCGTTTGATCCGACAACCTTGGACGGATATTGCCACCCCGGCACAATTTTCTCAATGCTGACGTTTCCATAGTTTGTCACAGTGCCACCATTTTCAACCGCAAACTCAGAGGCTTCATTCTTTGAGTTAAAGGGAAACGCCTCATATCCCATGGGCCCGAAGACCTTGGAAGATCCGACAACATAAAATGCGGTTCGACCACTGGTCCACATGCCCGAGTTCCGATCCACCACCCAAATCAAAAAAGGTTTTACCGGCGTATCCACATATAGAGACTGCTTTCCCATAAAAGCGAATAGACACTGGGTCGAACAGAAGTGAAACGTTTTCCCATTTTTTATCTGCAGTTGAGATTTACCGTAGGGGTAGCGGGCCGGAAACATATTGCATACAGGGCATCTGTCAGTTGGGGAAGGTTCAACAATTTTACCCTTTTTAATCTGCCGGGCCTTGATCATCTTGTTTTCTTTTAAAACACTGGATTTAGCCGTTGCAAGGGCGCTTTGGTAATCAATGAGGTCACCACCGCACTGTTGGGCAAATTCTGTGGCTTTTGTTTTGTCGTCAAACACGATTTTGGAAACTGGACTCATGGTACCTGCTGCAGCGGATCCCAAAACAACAAACGCTTGGTCTGCAGGTATCATCTTTCCAGGTTCGTGATAGACCGACAGCATAACGTCTGTTGGATTCTGGCCTGTTTTAACACTCCAGTCGGCCAGGCAATGGAAGGAGCAAACCTGTTTTACTCCCTGATAAGGGGTAAACTTAATCCAGGTTCGCGCCCACATTGACCGAACCATACCGCAAACCGGACATTGTCCATGAAACTCATTTTGTGGAGGCATGATAGGATGTGTCACCTTACAATCCATTGCGTTCACACCAGGGAGAAACAGAGACAAGGACAAGGGCGTTAGGGAGATGGTTTTTAAAAATTGACGACGCTTGAGTGATTTCATTTCATTTCCTTTCAAAAGTTATACTATCGGCCTTTAGGCCCATAAAACCCAATGCTTTAATTTTAGGATATGAGTTTTGCTTTAGCAAGATTTTGTAATACCCTTATCAAAAAAAATGGAATGAAAGTTTCTGCCCCACCACAATATGTGGGTCAAACTTACAACAAATAGTGTTGAGAATTTCGGTCAGGGTGAAGGTCAAGCATTGGATACTTAAAATATCCATCAACGTCTGCAACACAGACCAGGGAAGGAACGATTTCAAAAAGTTTTTCTATATCTGATTTTTTCCCAGTGGTATCCGGTTAGGGTTTTGCATGCTTTTTCTTTTGCTCTTTGACAATTCGATCATTTGATTTTACCTCAGTTGCGTTGGACCGTAGCTCATTTTGAACTTTATGTCTGAGTTGACGGATTCTTTTGATGGAGCCCCCTTCATCAAACTCTTCATGACAATATATGGCCATGAGCAGGTATGAAATTAATCCCCCTAGAACTTGAACCATCACGCCGTACTCACTACGAGCGATGAGGTGGTAGACTTTTAGATGTTTTTTCCACCATTTAAAAAAGATTCAATGTCCCATCTAAGCGTGTATATCTTAGCCACCTGTTCAGCAGTCAGGTCATGTCGGTCCGTAGCGATGTAAAAAGTTGAACCGGCAATTTCATAGCCCACGACCCGCACCGGCTTTTTTGACTGATTCACACCAGGAGTCCCCAGAAGAACCACAGAGTCGTAAAAGATATGAGTACCAGATTTAACGCTGTTTTCCGAGATAACCGTTCGGGTGGTTTTTATCTTAATACGGCACACAAAATGTTTTTTCTCAGTCTGTAAAAGATCAAAGTCTTTGTGGGATTGGTAGCCGCGATCCATGATACCGGTTTGTCCCTCTGAGAGTATTGAACTTACAAATGGACGTTCCGCCCCTTTTCCCTCTGTCAGATAAACTTTTAGAGGGATCTGACGGTTAACATCAAATCCAAAATGACCTTTGGCTTTCTTTGATCCTGTTCTGTAATCGGCCCAATACATTGAAAGAACAGCATTTATAAGAGAACCGTTAATAGAGACAAGATCACCAAGATTTGAATATTGTGCTGACAGAACCTTTTGTGCTTTTTTACAAAGTTCATCGAAGACATATTGAAGCTGTTCGAGTCCACGAGAATTAATGGCCTCACAAAAACTGCTAAGGCTGATACCACCATCAGGAGCAATATTCTCTCTTGCAAAGTCGTCTTCTTTCATGCACTGGATAAGATCCCTTGCAGATTCATGCTCTTGAAGGTGATAAAACAATAAGGCATTGAGTTGGTCATCGAAAATCATTTTCAACTGGCGATGCCCCCTTGATTTCAGTGCAGGAACATTGAGCATAATTTGCTGTAGGGGGGTGTAAATATTGCCGAAATGATTGAGCATCAAATCTTACTTTTAAATCGTTCTGTTGGTGCGTAGTCATTAATTTATCCTTGTTATAATAGTAGATTATAACAAGGCGCGCGCCGCAGTTATTTACCGTTTGTCAAGCGAAAACTTAACTATTTTTTATTTTTATTACATGCAAAAACCTAACCGGACACCACTGATTTTTTCCCATTTATTTTTGTCAAAAAATATAAAAAAGAGCCGACCATATTTGAATCAAAATTAATGCTACTACCGATGGTATCAGTTTTTGAATTGTATCTTAAACATTTTCGGCCCCAAAATATTCTGCCATGAGATACTAATACTAAACCGCCCCATATCAGTTTTCACAAAGCATGGGGCGGTTAGAATCACGACATATTAGAGTTGTTTCGGTTTGCACAAATTTTCAGCCTTGGCTGCGCTGCGACCACAGCCTTCACAGTAGTGTGTGGCCGGTTTGATAAGTGCAACATAGCCCTTCGGGTCCTTGACTTGAAGTTCTTCTTCTATATAGGCGCATAATGTTTTTTGTTTATCATCGCTCATTGTTGTTTATCTCCATTTTTATATTGATATTTCATATATATTATTCCGCATTGCATCCAGGAAATAGAACCATCAATTTATGCGGTATTATTAACCAATAAACTAAACATTGCAATGCACATGTCAAACAGGCCATTCTTAGTAAGCACCCAGTTTTAATACTTGCTCTCTGAGTATAGGTCTTTGTTTTCTGGATAATTTCTTGTGAAATTCGATTAAATAAGTCAGGCCCACAATTAAATACGATGGCCTTCAGGATCAGTCAAAAAAAATGATCGTGACCCCTAAACAAATTTCACTTTAGACAAAGGTACACCCAATCCGCGTAGTTCCGAATAAGCCTGGTCGATATCTTCAACCTTAAAAAAAAGGGTGAGACCAAGGATCAGCCCACTCCATGTATTTCCCGACAATCTTCTCGGGCTTATTTCGCCATATGATTCCATGGCTGGTGCAGATCATGTCCAGAGACAGGTTGAAAGAGAGAACTTCTTTGATTTTTTTATAACCATGGGACTGAAAGGGGTTAAAATATTCGCATAATATTTGATACACTCATGGGCCAGTTCATTCTGATCGACGAGATCATTAAACATATATTCGGATGCGTAGTGTTGACCAAAGGCGTCGTTACTGAACAGAACATTCTCTTCACTCAGATAACAGGACATGCTGTCAGGCCAGTGCAGCATGGGAGCTTCAACAAAAATAAGTTCCTTGTTTCCCAGTCTTGATGATAATGACCTTTCAGTGATTTGACACCGTTTGCAGTGCAATAGATGACGGGCTCCAAACCGTATCGATCAAAACCACCTTTTCTTCTTTGATTAAATGGGAATTGTAGGAAGATCCGCGATGGGTAGAATATTCGTTTCCGTGAAATTTTCTAAGTTCCCAGTCTATCTTCCCCACCCAGTGAATGTTGTTTTTAACAATAAAACTCATGTCAGATCCCCCTTGGTGTTTTTGCTTCTGTTATAATCAGGGACTGTCTGTTCAGTGATGCGCTTGCCAAACAGACAGCACAGTCCCGATTCTATTTTATTAAAATAATGTAAAGTACTTAGTAGTAGTCATTATTCCCCACGGATCATGATCAACAGCATTTTAAACGGTTGTTTTGCCTGAACAGCGTGGGCAATATTGGCTGGCATGATTAACATCTCTCCGCAAGAAACAGCTTTAAGTTGACCTCCGATTGTGATCTCGGCTGCTCCATCCAGAATATATACTACCGCGTCAAACGGAGCTGTGTGTTCACTAAGTCCCTGATCCTTATCGAAAGCAAACAAGGTAATCGTGCCAATATTTTTTTTAATTAAGGTTTTACTTACAACAGACCCTTCTGAGTATTCAATGAACCCTTCCAGGTTAAACGGGTTGCCCTTTAGCGTATTTTCAATGGTCATCATGACCTCCTATTTATTTAAAATTTAGAGATCCCGGGGTACGTTACTGTCCGGTATCTCTGATAGAATCCTATCTCATGTCTTTTTATGCCGGTTTAAGATAAATTTCCTCCAGCTTCTCCAGCATACGGTGAAATGCCTCGTGTTTACCATTTGCGATTTTTTCTGCTTCGATCCGGTCGAACCCGGTCTACAATTCCGCCAGCTTGTCTTTTGACAAATGTTGAAGTGCCACGGGGAAGAGTATAGTATTTTCCTTGTCGATGTGACGATTCAGGAGATCACCATATGCATCGGCATGCTTTTTAAGGGTTAATATTGCATCTGTATCCCCGTTGGAATATTGGGTAAAGGTTTGCTTCATTCTGGCAACATGTTCACGGCCCTGCTGATGTTCATTCAGCATCACTCCAATTGGACCACCTTCACGGCTGACTCCGACTGCCTCAAGGGCTGGGAAAAGCAACTCTTCTTCTTTAGTGTGGTGACATTTATCTACAAATACAGTGAAAAATTCAAATCATGGAACATTTGAAGCGAGAAATCGAGCTGGTAGCCCGTTCGGATTTTACGGTTCTGGTGCTTGGGGAAACGGGCGTAGGTAAGGAGCTGGTGGTTCGTGCAATCCATGCGACCTCACAGCGCAAAGGCAAGCCCATGCTTTATCTCAATTGTGCAGCTCTGCCGGAAACTTTGGCGGAAAGTGAATTGTTTGGCCACGCCAGAGGAGCGTTTACAGGAGCCGTTCGAGACAGGGCCGGGAAGTTTGAACTGGCAGATGAGGGCACACTTTTCTTAGATGAAATCGGCGAGCTGTCGCTGACTGTTCAGGCCAAACTGTTACGCGCCATTCAGGAAGGTGAAATCCAGCGCATTGGGGCTGAAAAAATGACTTATGTCAATGTCCGGCTACTAGTTGCTACCAATCGTAATCTTGAAGATGAGGTCGAAAATGGAAAATTCAGAGCTGACCTTTTTCATCGGCTTAACGTTTATCCAATAAAGGTGCCAGCGCTAAGAGAGCACAAAGAGGACATTCCTCTTTTGGTTGGACATTTTTGTGAACAGCTTCAGCGCCGTTTGGGCTTAGGACCGGTGCGCTTCAGATCAGATATTTTTGACGCGATGAGCCGATATGACTGGCCTGGTAACGTTCGTGAACTGGAAAATGTTATATCCAGGGCAGTGCTTAAAGCCTCATCCAGAACACCACGGAGTGAACAAGTGGTTGTAGAATCCGATCATTTGGAAACAGATTTGATGCCGGTCAAAGAACAGATTTTGCCTTCCATAGGGGAGCATGGCATCATTTTTAAGCTGGGGTTCTCTCTTAGAGATGAGACAAAAAAATACCAAAAGGAAGTTATCAAACTCGCACTGTCAAGAAATGATGGCAACTGGGCTGCTGCTGCCCGCGATTTGGGGATGCAGAGAAGCAATCTCCATAATTTGGCCACACGATTGGGGTTGCGTCAAAAACGGAGCATAAATCAAACTCCAGGATTGTAATGTTTGAAACGATTAAGAAAGTAAAGTCCGTTAAAAAGACGGGTGAGAGTGGCCTCAACAATTGATGGATATCGTATTTAATATGGCCAAGTTAAATAAGGGTTTTAGCCTTAACCTATTTAAATAATAGCAACGCACTTTTTGATTTCGCCGAAAGGCAACCCTTTATTTTCCGTGTCCAAAAAATCAATACGAAAAAATTTAATATCATTATATCAGAATGTTATGAATACCCCATCAATAATTTGACCATATTCTCATTAAATATCTTGACTCAAATTCAGGCATTTGGCCGGTTTTTCGCATATAAGAAGGCCTTTTCCCATCAACCCCAGGGGGGAGTGTGTCATAATATATTATTTCTTCAAATCGTTAATACATAGCCAATCTTTTTATGTGACCACGATCCCATCAAAAACTGTGACCGCGCTCAGTGGGGGCTATAACGTTGGCACCCTTTCAATGCTGTCTTTTAACTGATTCACCTCTATGCTAAGGCTTAAACATTGTTTTCCTTCAAGACACAATTCTGCATCGCCTGGTTCAAGAAAGGTTTTTAACTCTTTTCTGCCTTTTTTTAGATCGACAATCCAACGGTCGTTATCTTTATCAAAACTCACATTAATATCAATACCACATGCACCGATTTCTGGGTAGATCTCTCTAATTGTTTTACATATCTCTTTAGCATTCATAAAAGCTATCCTCCATTTTAAAAAGGACTGATTGAGGTTGATCCGTCAGTTGAAAAAGGGGCGGTTTTCAGTCCTGGAGCCTTAGTCCCCGCCCCTTAATTGATTTAAACTTGAGTAAATGAATCGCTGGCAAAATTCTTTGCTGCAATACATTGCCTTGCAGATTCACCGTTCTGTCTGGCAGTGCGGCTATAACAGGATCGTAGCTCCTGAATGCTGTCTGTGTTGAATTCACAACATCTCAGAGCCCTCAACAGTTTTCCTTTTTTGCTTATTCCACAGGCTCTCTCCTGGCTGTATCGCTTATTCTTCATAGTGCACCTCTCATTTATAAGTCCACTCTTTGATAGACGTTTCCATTTTATACTTAAAAGCTCTGAAAATGAATAATAAAGATCATTTTTTTACGTCTACAGTTGATGGACCTGTAAAAAGTCGGCCAATGATTTTTTTACCACAACAAATATGGACTTTGCCTTGTTTTTACGCAATGGGTTGTGATGAAAAAAAAAGACCTTGGACTTTTTACGAGATCATCACAGTTAATGATAAAGATATTTTTCTCACAGTCAATGCAAGAAAAAATAAAAAGTAACACAGAGATGTCATTTTCCATGAATGCAATGGTGTGAAACTGCAGAAAGGCAACCACCTTTCTGCAGATATATAAGGTTATTTAGCACATAAATGTCGGGTGACTGCCCACATAATTAGCAGCAGCAATACGTCGTATAGCAGCCGCATGGGTCTATAACAGGACAGCCACAGGCATCGACCACTTCAAAACATCCGCAGGCATCCGTACCAGAAGAAGAAGAGTCAATACTTTCATCGACACATTCTTTGTTTTTTGATTTTACTTTTTCGTTGGATTCTTCCATGATAATACCTCCCGTCAGCACAGTGTCAAACTGTGTTCGACACCGGAACCTTAATATATATTGGCGACATGTTCCAGACTGAACCACCGAAAGTGATCCGATCAACGAACAACGCCTTATTACCTCAAATATGGCCGTATTGCGTCATGAAAAACAGGCTTCCGACCAAATTATTCTTAATAATAATCATTTCTCTCTTTTTTTCAACCAGAGTCATTTGCCTTCGAAAGAAGAAAAGTTACACCTACATCACGATAAAAGCTCACCTCAGTTCTCAAGCTGGAATATATTGCCTCCGTAGATATAGGATATGACCACAACGTGTTTTCATTAGGATGTGTAACTTCACAACAACAGGGATAAACAGAGACAAGGACAGGGGCGTTAGAGACCCCAGGGGCATCTGCCAGGACAAAGAGCAGGGGCTGTCTGGGGAGCATGGATTCGTATACAGCGGAAATCTGGTGGGGAAAAGGGTCCACATTGGAGGTGTGCACGGCCATCATGGGATCAAACAGGGCTGCCTAGCAGATGCGCCAGGCTTCCAGGCCCAGTTTGAATTCAGCTCCGGGTGCATCAAAGGCCCAGGCACGACCGACTGTGGCCAAGGAAAGGCGTGATTCGTCCGAGCGGAACAGCATCTGCCCACCAAGTTTTCCCTGGCTGGCTTTATAGTAGACGGTGTGGGCCGCGTCTCCCACTGGCTACACCTGCACAAAAGGAAGGATTAAATCCTGGATTTTTTATATGACGCCCCGTTGAAATGGTTTATTTACTTGACATGATATGGCCTTAAACGTATCTATTGAGGGCAAGTCGGCATGGGTTAGTTGTTCTTGATTTCAGCATTGGAACAACCGTAAAAGAGTAAGACTAAAAGAGTTGGATCACGGCATTTACCCGCTCCATATTACCTTTTGCCCGCCCTTTTGGCCATGGGCCTGGATTCTCCCGGTGGGGAACTTACCCACCCGCTTATGCAGGCTACCCTGCAGGGATAAAAATAAGGATTTTAAATTAATGATATTTTCATACAGCACCAATGCTTTTGTTAAATATTCTCTTTCCGAGGCTGTTAAATTAATTGCCCAGACGGGATTTCAGGGGGTGGAGATTATGTGCGACAGACCCCATCTGTATCCCCCGGATGCAAACAAACAGGATCTTGAAAATCTCAAGCAATTACTTAAAGAGCTAAATTTGACGATTACCAACCTTAATTGTTTCACTCTTTTTGCCGTGGGCAATACCTGGCTTCCCTCCTGGATTGAGCCAGATGAATCAAGAAGACAGGAGAGAATTGATCATACATTGAACTGTCTGGATATCGCCCATTTCCTGGGAAGCCCGTGTATCTCGGTGCCACCGGGCGGGCCACCGGTTGAAATAAGCCGGGACGCATCATTAAAACTATTCCGCCAGGGGCTTGAAAAGGTGATTCCCAAAGCCGAAGCCCTGGGCGTCTCTATACTTATTGAGCCAGAACCTGATCTTTTAATTGAAAATAGCAGCCAGATGAGTTCGTTTATCAAGGATTTTACTTCTCCAAATCTGGGGGTTAACTTTGATGTAGGTCACTTTTACTGTGTGGGAGAGGCGCCTGAAGTTGCCCTTGAAACCCTGTTTGATAAAATTGGCCATATCCACATTGAAGATATTGCGCCCACAAGAAAGCACCACCATCTCATCCCCGGCCTGGGTGCCATAGACTATGACGCATTTTTTAAACGACTCGGGGAACTCAATTACACTAAAGATGTTTGTGTTGAGCTTTATACCTATACCGAAGCGCCCTGCGAGGCCGGTGTAAAAAGTATTGAGACGTTAAAACCTGTAATGGAAAAATATGGGTTTTCGGTTTAATTATGAACAATAAAATATCGTTACAAGAAGACCACACCCAAGAGACCGTCGTTCCGCTGAAATTTGATCAGTCGTATCATTACCCGGTCTCCTTTACCCGTGATATTTTCAACACCAGCAATCCCCTTCTCATCAAGACCCTTGCCGTTGAAAACCAGACCCGGCCAAGGAAAATAGTGGTGATGATTGATGACGGGCTGACCCGCCAGAACCCACAAATCTTGAATGATATATCCCAGTGGTTTGAACACCACAAAGACCTTGTTTGCCTGGCCTCAGAACCTGTGGTGTTTCCCGGGGGTGAACAGGTAAAAAACTCCTGGGACCATGTACACCGGGCAACAAAGTCCATGGACACAGCTGAACTGGACAGGCACGGTGTGGTCATCGCCATGGGCGGAGGAGCCCTTCTGGATATGGCGGGATTCAGCGCTGCCATCTTCCACAGGGGGATACAGCTGGTGCGGATCCCAACGACAACCCTGGCCCAGAACGATGCCGGCATTGGGGTTAAAAACGGCATAAACCAGTATGGTAAAAAAAATTGTATCGGCACATTTTATCTGCCCGTGGCCGTGATCAATGACTATGATTTCCTGGAAACCCTGCCCTTTGAGCATTTTATCGGGGGGGTGGCGGAAGCCTTTAAAATTGCCTTGATACGCGATAACTCCTTTTTTTTATTTCTTGAGAAAAATTGTACCTTATTGAAACAAAGGGACCCAAAGGCCATAGAAGAGACCATTGAAAGATGCGCCCGGCTCCACATTGATCACATCGCCCACAGCGGTGACCCATTTGAAACAGGGTCATCACGGCCCCTGGATTATGGTCACTGGTCTGCCCACAAGCTTGAAATGCTGTCCGGGTTCTCCATGGGGCACGGCCAAGCAGTTTCAGTGGGCATTGCCCTCGACTCCTATTATGCATGGCAACAGTCCCTGATTTCCCTGGCCGAGCTGGATCGTATCATCACAGCGCTGATAAATTGTGGTCTTCCGGTGTGGAGCCATTATCTGGAGACCACGGACACTTCGGGACGCCTTGAAATAGAAAACGGGCTTGAAGAGTTCCGGCAGCACCTTGGGGGCAGGTTGACGTTTACCATGCCCCATGGCATCGGGGAGAAATGTGAACGCCATAAAATGGATTTTGAGATTGTGAGGCAGGGGGTCGCATTTCTCAAGAAGGCCTGCTGTGATCCGGGCAGAAACAACCGAATCACCGAAGGGATCAAACAGCGGTGAAGCTTGCCAGATAGTTGACCATGGAATTTTTGCAAAAATAGTAATTTCGGGTAATCGGATTGTATGAAAACCCGGTGATATCAATCTGCTTTAATCCAGCATCAGAACAGGCACGGGCAAGTTCAGAAGGTTTAATCAATGATGCCCAGTCATGGGTACCCTTTGGCAGAAGCCCCAGAACATATTCTGCAGCCACCACAGCCAGAAGAAAGGACATCAGGTTGCGGTTGATGGTTGCAAATATAAGGATTCCCCCGGGATTCAGGGCCTTTTTGCACGCAGTAATGACTGATTCATAGCTTGGCACATGCTCAAGCAGTTCCATGCAGAGAATGACGTCAAAACCGGTTTCAGTGAACCGGGTGATATGTTCGATGTCCGTATCGATATAGTGGATGTCGAGGTTTGATTGCTTTGCGTGGATCCGGGCAATGGCCGTCATTTCCGATGATGCGTCAATGCCGATGGTGGCGGCAGCCTGCCTTGCAATTCTTTCGGTGAGTATCCCGCCACCGCAGCCCACATCCAGCACCCGTTTGCCCTTAAGATCTGTTTGCTGCATAATATATTCAAACCGTAAGGGATTGATATCATGAAGAGATTTCATCCTACCGTTTTCATCCCACCAATCTGTTGCAAAATCGTTAAATTTTTCAATTTCACTTGAAGAGATATTGTGTGTCATCCGGTTCCTTGAGTGTCCCTGTCTATGGTTTTATTTCAGTAAATATTTACCCAGCTCCCCTTCTTTGCCTATTTGGGCCTCTCACATAGCATCAGTATGCTACGCAGTCCCAAACAAACGAATATGGGGCACTGACTGTCAACCAGAATATTTACTTATTTCAGGCGCTTTCGTGAATAAATTCTTGAAGTTTTCACCTGATCCGTTTATACTTTCCGTCCATGCTTGATTATTACAATCGTTTCTTGGGTATCCTTATACAGGCATGGTATGTCTGTGGCTTTTTACTAAAAAAATCGGTTATCTACAACACTAATATTTAAGCGTCAATGCATGGGTGTGCCAGTGTTCCACGAAATGAAGACTTGTTTTTAAGGCAGAGTTTGACGTTTTGTTCTACTTTTAGCGGGGTGGCGTTTGAAAAATGTAATGTCCTTTTATGACACGATAGTTCCGGAAAAACTTCAATTCTTTTTTGCCCTTTCACGGACCCATCACGGCGTGCTCGACATGATGGCCCCTGTTTTTGCCGCCCTGGTTTATCTTGGGTGCTTTCCTGATACGGGGATTGTCCTGGCAGGCGTTATCACTGTTTTTTCTGGGTATACAGCGGTTTATGCACTCAATGATATCGCCGGATACAAAGACGATAAAAAAAATATTCGGCCGATGGATAAGCAAGTAACCGACCTGGACTCCATCCTTACCCGACACCCGCTTGCCCAGGGCGTGATCAGCTTAAAATCCGCTGCGGTATGGGCAGGTTTCTGGTCCGTTACGGCGGTGCTGGGTGCATATTATTTAAACCCTGTCTGTATTCTGATCTTTCTGAGCGGCGCGCTCTTAGAGATTATTTACTGCTTTTTATTGAAAATCAGTTATCTCAGAATTGTCATCAATGGGCTGGTAAAAGCAGCCGGCCCCGTTGCCGCTGTCTTTGCCGTGGACAAAAACCCCGATGCCCTGTTTTTATGTTTAATATTTGTTTTCTTTTTTCTGTGGGAAGCCGGGGGACAAAACATTCCCAATGATTATACAGACATAGAGGAAGACCGGCTGATAAATGCAAAGACACTCCCGCTGGTATTTGGACGGGACATTGCAAGTGGCCTGATCATGGGGCTTCTGGCAGGTGCTTTATGTGTCATGACAGCCGTGTTCTTTCTGTCGCCAATTGATTTTAACTGGTTTTCATATCTGGTTTTCGGGACAGGCTCTCTCCTCCTATTGCTTCTGCCGGCACAAAAACTTCGGAAAACCGGTGAAGATCAAGCCGCAATGAGCCTTTTCAACAAGGCCAGTTATTATCCGTTTTTTTTGTTGTGTGTGGTGCTGATGAATTTGTTTCTGTAAATTGGCAAGTTTGGATAGACTGTGATAGTGTAAAAATTCGGCCAGCCCCCCATCTTCACTTAGTTGGGCCTGCTCACAAGGCAATAGTATGCTACGCAATCCCAACTAAGCGAATTTGGGGCACTGGCCAAACATTTACATTACCAGGCAGAATATTTTCAGGCTGATTGCAGCTGATGCCCCAACCGCAGTGGGCTCTCATGGGCGGGTATCTGTGTTGCCTGGGAACAAAGTGACAACTTAAAACAACCATTTTTTCTTAACAAGATACTATTAGGAGGTGCTATTGTGAAAAACGCCAATTGCCCTAAATGTGGTTCTGGTGAAGTCTATTCTGGAGTTGACCTGATTGTTAAAGATGGCCCCATCTCCAGTCTACTGAAAGGCGGACCTTTTGCCAGCAATTCAATTCCCATAAGCCTTACAAGCATGGCTCCCATCGATAACTACGTCTGTGTCAACTGCGGCTATGTTGAACATTATATCTCCGACCGTTCAAAACTGAAAGAGATCGCAAAAAAATGGGATAAAGCCTCCGCAGACAAATCGGCCAACGCTTCTGACGAATGATTGTTTTGAGACTCTTCCTAAACGTTAAGCTGTTTTGGCGGTTTGTGTGCATCCTCTACGTCGCAGTCTGGTATGGGATCAGGGATGTGACCGGCCGTGTTGCCCAGGTTTCGTCCAAGGTACTTGGCGTTCCCAAAAAAAACAGGTATACTGCTGAGACTGAATTCCCATCGCCCAGGATAATCCGCCTCTGTATGGAGCGGCTCGGTCCAAGCTTTATCAAGCTCGGCCAACTTTTGAGCACCCGGGATGATATTCTGCCTTCTGAATTTGTAAATGAATTCAAAAAACTCCAGGATCAGGTGCAACCCCTTCCCCTGACGGTGATTTCCAGTGTGGTGGAAAGGGAATTAGGCAAACCCCTGACAGTCCTGTTTCATCGCTTCAATTCCGAATCCATTGCAGCGGCATCCGTGGCCCAGGTTCACGAGGCTTGGCTTTTTTCAGGGGAACGGGTGGCGGTCAAGGTGATTCGACCTGATATCCTTCCCATTATCCGCAAAGACATCCGGCTGATGTACTATCTTGCACACAAGATGGAGAATCGTTCTGAAAGATGCAGGATGCTTGGTGTCGTGAACCTTGTCAAAGAGTTTGAAAGGACCATCTTCAACGAATTGGACATGTTTGTGGAAGCCGGCAATATTGAGCGGTTCAGAAATAATTTTAAACATACGCACGAACTGCATATCTGCAAAGTTTATCGTGAATTTACAAGCCGGTCAGTCCTGGTGATGGAGTACATCGATGGAATCAAGGTCGATCAGGTGGAGGCCATCAAAGTCGCAGGCATCGACCCCGGAGACGTTGGACTTATTGGCCTGAGATCCTTCTCTCGACAGCTCATGGAGTTTGGTTTCTTCCATGCCGATCCCCACCCGGGGAACACCATTGTCATGCCAGATGGCCGGGTCAGTATTATCGACTTCGGGCTGGTGAGCTATGTGGATGATGACATGATGAAAGAACTTGCCAATATTTGCCTTGGGTTTGCAGATCACGATTATGATCTGGTTATGGATGCCCTGAAGGAGATGGGTCTCCTGGACAATAAAGAGATCCGTCTCAAGGAATTCAAAGCGGATTTAAAGGAGGTCAGCGAACCCTTTTATGGCCGGTCTCTCCCCACCATTTCTGTCAAAGAGGTTTATGATAAAGTCATGCAACTGGTGCTCAAGCACCGGGTCATCATGCCAAGGAATCTCCTGCTGATTTTCAAGACCTTTGTTCAGAATGAAGCCATTGGAAAAAAACTTGGCTGCACGTCAAGCATTCTTCAAATCGCCAGGCCCTATGCCGAAAGACTTCTAAAGAAAAGTTTTGAACCGGACCAGCTGTTCAAACGATTCAATGCGGATGCACGGAAAATAGCAGGCCATCTTGAATCCATGCCAGCAAGCTTCAGCGGTTTCCTTGCCAATGCAGCAGACAACACCCTTTCCATGGAGATTCGGCACACAGCATCCGCCCCGTTACACCAATCCCTGGAAAGAGGAATCAACCGGCTGATTGTGGGAATAATCATTTCTGCCTCCACCATTGCCGCTGCCCTGATTCTTAATTCGTCCCAGAAACTTTTTGACATTGACCTTGGATTTGCGGGATTTCCCAAAATCTCACTAACCGTCCTCCTCGGCGTTTCAGGGTATGTCATCGCAACTTTTCTGGGACTCTGGTTGATAATTTCAATCCTCCGCTCAGGACGTCTGTAACACCTCATACTTAATTTTAATCTATGAAGAATGAAAATGATTTCTGGCTGTTGCAATTAGATTCTTATCTTTGTTTTTCGTGTTATTTAGGCAAGAGAATCAGAAAATATTTTTAGTTCTGCCTGTTCTGCTTAGCTATGGGATCATGGTCTGTTTTTCGATTCCCCTTTTACCAACAGCAGGGTATTGCACGTCACGGAAAGACTGCTTAAAAGCATGGCAGTTGCAGCGATGATGGGATTCAAAAAGCCGCTGGCGGCCACCGGGATGCTGATGATGTTATAAATAAGGGCAAATACAAGGTTCTGCTTGACTTTACGATTCACTCGTTTTGCAAGCGTTATAAAATCGATGAGCTGGACCGGAGTCTCCTGCATGAGGGTAATGGCGGCAACCCCCTCCCCCGGGTTGAGGCCTGAATGAACAGCCATGGCAATATCGGATTGGGCCATGGCCGGCGCATCGTTTACGCCGTCCCCCACCATGGCAATTTTTTTGCCGGATTGTTTAAGCGCTTTGATAAATTCGGCTTTTTCATGGGGCAGCAATCCGCCATGGGTATGCTCTGCAGGTATCTGCACAAAGGTTCCGGCGGCCAAGGTGGATTTTTCAGCATCTCCTGAAATCAAAAAACAAGAGAGTCCCAGTTTATCAATATCTGCAACAAGCCTCTTTACGCCGGTTTTCATGGAATCTCCCAGATGGACAGCTGCGACAATGGTACCCTCTAAAGATAAAAATACCGTTGATATGATCTGGGCCCCTATCCCGGAACTGGAAACAAAAGCGGGTTCCGCCTGATTGCTTTTATTCACAAAAGCCCTGCTCCCAAAACAATAGGATTTATCCTGAAACCGACAACTGACACCGTTGGAATGGTAAATGACATCTTCCAAATCAAGCAGCGGTATTCCTCGGGTCGTTGCGTAAGCTGATATGGTGTGGGCGATGTAGTGGTCCGAGCCCTGTTCCATGGAATGGATAATTTGCCAGGCTTTTTGAGCAGAAAAACCGTTTGCCGTGTCCATACCCAGCACTTTAAGTCGGCCCGTGGTCAATGTTCCGGTCTTGTCAAAAACGATGGTATCCAGCCCTGCAACGCTTTCAAACGCTTCAAAATCTCTTACCAGGATACCCTTTTTCCCCGCAGCAGACACCCCGGCCACAAGAGCCAGGGGAATGGCAATGCCTAGGGCGCAGGGGCAGGAAATAACCATGACGGATATCCCTCGGTTAAAGGCCTCATATGAATCCAGCCCGTAAAGCTCCCAGAAAAAATAGGTCATCACAGAAAAACCGATAACCGATGGAACAAAGAATTTTAAGAGGTTCTCAAACCGCTGGGTCTGAACGGTTTTTTCGGAAAGACTGTTTTCCATGATGGCAAGCATTCTGCCGAGAATTGATTCTTCTCCTACTTTTACGGCTTTTGCCTGGATCTTGCCGGAAATAATCCGTGTACCGCTTTTGACGGTGTCTTGAAGACGAACATTGACAGGTTTTGCCTCTCCTGTGATGGAGGACTCATCAATGACGGCAGCGCCCTTGGTGACAATGCCGTCTGCAGCCAGAATCTCTCCTTCTTCAGACAGAAAAGAATCCCCATGGGACAATTGCTTTATGGAAACATACCGTCCCCTGGGAAACTGCTCTGTACAGATTCTGACTTTCTGGGGAACCAGGGAAAAAAATCCCCACAGGCCTTCAGCAATTTTGTTTTTTGCGGACTGCTCCAGCATTTTCCCGGTGAGAATCAGCAGAATCAGCATGGAGGCAGCATCAAAATAGAGATGGATGCTTCCCCAGTAAAAATGAAACAGGCTGTAAATATAAGTGGAAAAGGATCCGGTGGATATCAAGGCTTCCATTCCAGGCCATCCGGATGTGATACCCACAAGGGCCCGTTTGTGTATGGGATATCCGCCATAAAACACAACAACGGTGGCCATGATGAATACAGGCCAGGCCAGAAGCTGAACGGAGTGCGGTGTCAGCTCAATAAAGAATCCAGAATAGATGGCCCAGCTGAGCATCATAACGTTCATGGTTAAAAATAGGGTCACACAGATCCGAATAAATTCTTTTCTGTTCTTTTTGGGTGTTTGATCAAGATCAGCAGAAGGGTATCCCAGCTTTTCAATGGTGGAATAAATTTTTTCCGGAGAGGTTTTTACAGGATCATACAGCACGCTTCCCCGGTCGCTGGAAAAATTGCACGAGGCGGTTATCACGCCCTTTGACCGGGTGAGCGTGTTTTCAATTATCCATGCACAGGCCGGACACCACATATTTTGAATCTGGAGATTAAGGGTCAGAAAATCACCGGAATCAATGGGAACCGTTCCATCCGTCCCGGATAAATCCTCGGCAGGGGACTCAGAATTTTTTCCCCAGGACGTTGACGTGTCTTTGGATGTGTCCGGAACAATACCAGCGGCAACACATTCTTTGTACAGATCGGTGTCCTTGAAATCCTTTGTATCTTTGTACTGGTCGGATTCCATGAGCATGGCATGGACCATTTTGCAGCCCTGGCAGCAAAATATCTCTTTTGAGGTAGTCTTAGAAACCTTAACAGCCAGGCCGCAAAGGGTACACGGGACTTCTCTTTTCATTACCTGCTCTTCTTTTTTTTATATGAAATACTCCGCAAATCAGGGGCGTATTTCAAGCTTCGTTGTGGGCAGACCGAGGTCAGAATACGGTCCGCCCGTGGCGGTTATATGAAAAGGCAGCCTTCAAGTTTACCTCAGCAGAGCCGCCCCCCGACGGGCAATAGGAACCGGCCAATTGAGCCGTCTACGGTTCCGGGCCGGGCCCATTGTCCGTCGGGGGGCGGCGGCATGGTGTAGCATTTTCCATTTTCGTTGTGTTCGGCAGGACATGGGGGTATACAGAGAGCACCACGGTGTACATTATGCATCCTTACCCAGCCGAGTTGCATAAGGATAAGATGATCAGCGGGCGGTTTTCTGTATATGTCGGATATACCGGATAACCGCTTCCCGGCTTTCAACAGACATGGAGCTTGCCAGGGCAGGCGCTTTTTTGCCGCCATAGCTGATAAAGGCAAACAATTCCCTGTCACTCATGGCGATGGTTTTCTCGCCAGCCAGGTCCGTGGGCAGGGGGGAAAAACTCTGTCCCACAGTTCCAAGCCCGTCCATATTTGGGCCGTGACAATGGGAACAGAAGGCCTGGTAATCCTTTTCACCTTTGGCCAGCGTGGGCAGGACAGATCCCATGGGTGTCAGGGCAAAATCGGTTTTAACCAATTCCCTTAGCAGTGATTCACTTTTTGTATCGCTAATGGTTCGTTTGTCCATTATAAGTTCCGGCTCCTCATGGGGCCGGACCACCGGGGTTTGGTACATTCTCCCAGGTTTCAGGTTTGAATCATACAGGGTAATGACCGTATAGACCCCCGTTAAAACCAGCGACACAAAAACGGCAAGAAACAGCACTTTTTTCATTTAGTTGGTCTCCTTGCCACTGACATGTTGACCCAGGGGATTTTTCTCATATACCGCATAGGGAGACTCTGAAGGAAGGCTTTTCACGGGCCGATAATCCCAGGAAGGAACGCCTTTGTCCGCCACCACCACAAAAGAGAAATATCCAACACCAAGTATGATGGCAACCATGGTCATGATCCACAGCCAAGTGCGCAAAAGGCTCTCTTTATTTTTGATTTTGAGTGTGTCCATAAGTTATAATATAACCTCCGAAAGGCCGTAATACAGAATGTAATAAATCGCCCATAAAACGGTACCGCAAAGGATCAGGGCAATGATCATGGGGAACGGACCGTCTGCCTTTTCTATGCCGTCGGCAAAGTGCTGGACGACGCTAAGGTTGGAGACCCTGGATCTGGGCCCGAGCATGGGTAGAACCCACAGGGTCACGCCAAAAACGACTGCAAAGATAAGGGTCAGAATGATCAGGGCAAGTACATGCTGGGTATTTAAAAGTTCGAAAAATCTCATTTATCAATCCTTAGTTTTTGGCCGCAGTTTCGGGTTTTAAATCACTGCCTATCTGAAAAAAAGGGCATAGCCCACCAGGGCAAAGCTTGCCCCAATGGCTGCAAGGGCCAGGTAAAAGACACAATAGAGATCACGGCCGGCCTTGGCTGACGGTGCTGTTGCCGATGTCGTGCGCTCCTCCATGGCCAGAAACCTTGCCCGCTGCTGGTCGGAGAATTGTCCGGTTTTCAGCGCCCATACAAACACGGAAACACCGATAAACAGACCGGTTAGAATATATGCCACAAAAAACGGATAATACATGTCAGCCTCTATAGATTTTCAAATGGTTATTCATATGCGGCATCAATTCCTTTGGGTTCCATATTTGCATCGATCTCGCCAATAAAATATTTAGCAATGTAGTTTCCCACATCCCATATTTTTTCAGATTCCAGTTCCCGTTTAAAATAGGGCATGGCGGTTCCGGTAATGCCGTTCATGATCTGATAGTAGATAATTCCCCCGCTGATCCCCCGGCCTTTGAGGATGGTGAAGTTCAACGGCGGCGGATTCAGATAGGGCTGGGCCGGACCCATGCCGTCTCCCACGGGTCCGTGGCAGCCAAAACAGAAATCCTGGTAGATTTTTTCACCCCTTGCAAGGCCCGCCTCTGAGGCTGGGTAGGGTGTGGGGATGTCGTGCCAGCCCTTGGGGACATTTCTATGAATCCATGCCACGTTTTCGTTTACACCCGACTCGTATGCGTCAATGGATCGTTTTTTCCAGAGCGTTTGTCTCTCCATTCTCAGGTCTGCATTCTTCAGCCCCAGGCTCTGGGTATATTGGATCAGTATGTCTATATTGTCCTGCTGTAAAAATTGAAACGGGGGCATGATGGACAACGGCCGTGTAAATCTCGGGTTGGTAAAATGGGCCTGGTGCCAGTCATTAGGATGTTCTCCGCCTTCCTGGGAAAGGTCCGGGCCCGTTCTCTGGGAACCCAGGAGTATGGGGTAATCCTTTAGATAATCCCCGGCCTGGGCCATCCTCTCAGCACCCAGGCCCCAGTCCACCGATCGAATCGACTGGGTATGGCAATAAACGCATCCGTTACTGATATAGAGGGCCCGACCTTTTTCTTCCATGGCCGTCCGGGTTCTGAACAGATCCGAAGGAATGGTTTTGCTGGTGTTGGCATAGGGAAGAATGATGACCACTGATACAACAGCAACAAGGATAAGAAGGCTGCCGATGACAATGGCTGTGGGTGTCATTTTCATGGCGTTTCTCCGGGAGTTGAAAAGAGTGATCTAAAAATATTATAAAACCCTGACAGGGCAGATAGAAAAATTAACAACCCCAGGGACGCCCGGACAATATTGTAAATGTGTATTTCAGGAAGTACTCGGTACACGGTTTCTCCGTTGAGCCAGGCATTGCCCTGGATGAGTCCGGAAATGGTCAGCACGATGGTAAACCCGACCACGCCGATCAATACCATCCAGTATTGGAAATTGGCCAGGAATGGACTGAAAAGGGGTTTGCCCGTTATTCGCGGGAGGATGAAATACATACCCCCCAGGGCAATCATTCCGGCAAACCCGAGGACACCCACATGGGCATGGCCCACCACCCAGTGGCTGAAGTGGGTCACCCGCTGGACATCGGGCAGGGCCATCATTGATCCTCGGATACTGACGATAAAATACATGATGGTCCCAGTGAACACAAATTTACCACCAATATCTTCACTGATCAGACCCAGCTTTCCCCTGGCCGTGTACCAGATATTGATGAGAAAGGCCATGACCGGAATCACCATGGCAATACTGTCTACAATGGCGACCACCTTGAGCCAGGTGGGAACCGGCACCTGTAAAAGATGATGGGTTCCGATATGGGTGTAAATAACGATCAAAGCCCAGAAACCCAGTAGTGACAGGGTGTGACTGTACAGGGGAGCCCGGCAGACCTGGGGGATAATGTAATAGGCAATGGCCGCAGCCAGAGGCGTCAGCAAAAGCCCAAACACATTGTGTCCGTAAAACCAGAGGAGAATGGCATCGGGAATGCCCACAAGGGCACCTGAGTCCGGCTGCCAGATAACGTTGCCCAGGCTGTAAGTACAGATGGTGAGAAGAATCCCGGCCAGCACATACCAGACAGAGACATACAAGATTTTTTCCTGCCTGTTTTTCACCGTCATCATGAAATTAAAGAAAATCAAACTGAACGCAACGACGATTCCCACATCAATGGGCCAGATCATTTCAGCGTATTCCCGGCCCTGGGTCAAGCCTGCGGCAAGAGTGACCACCAGGGCCACAAGGGCAATGTTCCACAGCACAACCGTGAAGACCCCCAGCCGTTCACTGTACAGCTCGGTGCGCAACAGCCGGGGAACCAGATAGAACGCACTGGCCAGAAGACCCGGGGTAACAAACCCGAACAACACCAGGTTCACATGCATGGGGCGAAGTCTTGAAAAGAGAAGCCAGGCAATGTTGCCGGTTAAATCAGGGGCCACAAGCTCTATGGCCGCAATAAATCCTGCCAGGGTGGCCACCATCATCCAGACGGCAGAGGTCAAACAAAATCCCCTGGCTGTCAGGTAAGTGGCGGTATCGGGTTGGATTGGGTTCTCGGGCAAAGCAAATACTCCTCTATTAATTATGACAGGAAAGCCAGCAGTCCAGGTTGGCTTTTTCCTTCCTATGACATTGGATACAAAATCCCATTTTAAATTCATGACGCTTAAGCCTGTCAGTCCCTGTAACGTCCCCGTGACAGGCTTCACACTGAATCTCTTTTTTTATGTGGCGTTCATGGTTGAACATGACATGTTCGGGTACATAAAAAACCTTTTTCCACGGTGTGGGCGTCTTTGTATCAAAATAAGCATGTTCTTTTCTTATTTCCGGGTGATTGGGAATAATAAAGTTGTGGCAGTAAAGGCATTTTTCCACCGGCGGAATCCCGGGATGGATGGACCGGTCCACATACGAATGGCAGAAACGGCAGTCAATTTTTTTGTTGCCGGCATGGAGCCTGTGGCTGAAAGAGATGGGCTGGGCAGGCCCTGCATCCACATGGGGCATGAGATAATAAAAATAGGCAAACAAAAAAAGCAAAATGATCAAAGCGCTGAATACCAACAATTGAATTTTATTCTCTTTAACCTGGGCTGAAAAAGAGTGAAACTGAGAGACAAGGGTCAAGGGTTTGCCTTTTGTCCCCACCAGAATCACCAGAACCATAAGGGTTAAAAGTGTCAGGGATACCAGTATTATTTCCATTGACCCCCCTCCCCTGAATTTATTTTCAGTGCTTCAGGCAATTCTTTGAAATACGCTAAAATGGAAATACTAAAGAGGCCCAAAAACCCAAGGGTAATGATGAGTTCACCAAAGCCAATGGGAAACACAGCCGGATCGTGGGCAAGAAAGCTGGGTCCCAAAAGAAGAAAATGCTCGATCCACAGACCTGCCAATACGCATGAGCTGATGACGACCATGCACCTGGGGGATTGTTTTATTTTTCTGCTCAAAAGGATGATAAACGGCAGGATAAAGCAGCCGAGAAAGACGGTCCATGCCAGAATGCTCCATGGATAGGTCATGGTCCGTTCAATGATATATGCAGATTCTTCGGGAATGTTCCCGTACCAGATAACCACGAACTGGGAATAGAAAAAATCCCCCCATACAATGCTGAAGCCAAAAAAAAGCGTGCTCATGTCAGCCAGCTGTGTCGGGGTCAGGGTAAAGGGAACCTTGGGGGTTAGGTGAAGAAGCGATACCAAAAGGATAATAGCCCCGAACCCGGCAAAGATGGCTTTGATAAAGGTATAGGCCCCAAACAGGGTTGAATACCAGTGCGGATCCGCGCTCATGACCAGATCAAATCCGATAAGGGAGAGGCACATGGCAAAGGCAAACATATACCAGCCAGCAAAAACCGTCATCCGGCGTTTGATGATTTCAGGGTCATACAGGCTTTGTTCAAACCGCTTGAATAAAAATGTTTTCAACCGGGTATTTGGGGGAGCCGTCTTTAATCTGAATTTAAGCGAGTGATACAGATAACCAAATCCAAGACTGTAGAGAATCAACAACGCCACACTGTCCCGGGCAAATAAAAAGGGAACATTCAACCACACTTCCTTGCCGTGAAGATCTTGTCCCACCCATGGGAATATGTAATTCTGCCCGATGAAAAGAAGTATAAAAAGAACAAAGGAGACAGGGAAAAAGGCGGAAAAAGCCTCTGCTACGGCCGCAAACGTGTGGCTCCATCCGGCCTTGGTAAAGTGCATGAGGGTGGAAAATAAAAGTCCCCCGCAGGAGAGGATGGTAAAAAATATGAAATTTGTCAGGTAAGCAAGCCAGGCTTTTTCCGGGTGACCCGTTACTGCCAAAATAATGAAAAATAGAAATCCGCCTCCGGCAATGAGTGCAGGAATGAAGTACACACTCTTATTAAAAGGTACTGAAGATTTTGTGAATGCCGTGTCCATGGACGTCATTTGGTTTCCCTCTGTTTTTTTAAAGACCCAGTACGGTGAAGTAGATCTCTCAGACTGTCAGCGTCTTCGGGCGTTGAAGCCACTTCAATACCATACAGAGAGCCTGAGCATTCCGGGTCATAATTTTTTTCATAGTTTGGATCAGGAAGCCCCACCTGGGTAACGATGCCCAGCACATTGCCAAGCACAGCAAACAGAATGGTAAATTCAAAGGCAATAACAAAAAACGGTATCCAGGAAAGGATGGGCTTTCCACTGACAATGAGGCTCCATCTAGTGGCCGTGAACACAGCAAGGGAAAATCCGGAAATAAATCCCATGATCCCGCCGGTCAGGGTAAACCATCCTATCCTGCTTTTTTTTCTGCCCAGGGCCCTTGCAAGGGCGTTGCTGGGAATGGGGCTGTGAACTTCAGTTACCTCAAAGCCCTTTTCCTGAATTTTTTCCACGGCCGCCAGGGTTTCTTCCTGGGTGTTATAAAGGCCGGTGACTATGATGGCATCCGTATTCATGACTTACTCCGTTTTGTGTATCATTTCCTTCATCTCCGTCATGGAAACCGACGGCAGGTGCTTAACAAACAGCAAAAACAGGAAAAAGAAAAGACAAAAGGCCCCCACCATGATGCCTCCCTCAACCCATGTGGGGCGGTAATGCCCCCATGCATTGGGCAGAAAATCATGGGCAACGCTGCCCGCGATGATGACAAACCGCTCAAACCACATGCCGATATTGACAAAAATGGAGATGATAAACAAAGGGATGACATGGGTTCTGATTTTTTTTGATAAATACAAAAGAGGGATGACGGTGTTGCAGATCACCATGATCCAGTATTCGGGTGCATAATGACCAAAGGCCCGCCACCAGAAGGTTTCCATCTCAATGCTGTTGTGGCTGTACCAGGCGATGAACAATTCTGTGGCATAGGAAAATCCCACAATGATGCCGGTAAAAACAATGGTTTTTGCGATGCTTTCAAGTACATCCATGGTGATCAGCGCTTCGTACTTTAACATTTTTCTCAAGGGGATGCTTAAGGTCAGCACCATGGCAAGGCCTGAATGAATGGCCCCGGCAACAAAATAGGGAGCAAAAATGGTGGTATGCCAGCCGGGTATCACGCTAAGGGCAAAATCCCAGGACACCACGCTGTGGACAGAAATAACAAGGGGAGTAGCCAGTCCAGCAAACAAAAGATAGGCCCTTGAGTAGTTCATCCATTGACCCGTTCTGCCGGACCATCCAAGGGAGAGCACCTTGAAGATCTTTTTGCGTACCCCCTGGGACCGGTCCCTGATAATAGCAAGATCCGGGAGAAGCCCGGTATACCAAAAAAGACTGCTCACGGTGAGATAGGTGGAGATGGCAATGACATCAAAGATCAGGGGCGATTGAAAGTTGGGCCACAGGGTCCGCTGGTTGGGAATGGGCAGCATGTAAAACACCAGCCAGACCCGTCCCAGGTGGATAAAGGGAAACAGGCCCGCAATGCACACGGCAAAGACGGTCATGGTCTCAGCAGCCCTTGCTATGGGATTTCTCCATCCTGCCCGGAACAAAAATAAAATGGCGGAAATCAGGGTGCCGGAATGGGCAATCCCCACCCAGAAAACAAAGTTTATCAGATAGGTGCCCCAGTGGACCGGTGTGTTCATGCCTGCCACGCCCACGCCGACAAAGATCTGGTAGGCCCAGCAGGAAGCCCCCATGATGACCCCGCAAAACAGCAGGGCGATGATGCACCAGTAGGCCTTTCCCGGACGGCTCAGTGTGTCCAGAACCGTGGTATTGATTGTTTCAAAGGTCAATTGAGACATATGTTTAAAACCCCTGGTTGAAGGTTCATAGTTCCTGCACCATTTTCTTAAGATATATAACGGCAGGTTTGGTATTCAGATAGCCCAGCACCTGGTAAGCCCGTGACTCCCGGGCCAGGATGGAAACCGCACTGTTCTTGTCCAGGAAATTACCGAAGGTCAATGCATTGGCAGGACATGTCTGCACACATGCTGGCTGAACCTCCCCGTCCCGGATTTTACGGTTCTCGTTTTTTGCCTGATTATGGGCTTTTTTAATTCGCTGTACACAAAATGAGCATTTTTCCATAACCCCTTTACTTCTGGCTGTGACATCGGGGTTGAGCTGAAGGTTAAGGGGTTTGGGTCTTTCCCAGTCAAACCAGTTGAACTTTCTAACCTTGTACGGGCAGTTCTGGGCACAGAACCGGGTGCCGATACAGCGGTTGTAAACCTGGTTGTTGAGCCCCTCTTTGGAATGGTGGGGGGCATACACCGGGCATACGGACTCACAGGGCGCCGAATCGCAGTGTTGACACATCATGGGAAGAAAAATCAGTCGTTCTTCACTGTTCTGATCCTGGTATCGTTCAATTCGCAGCCAGGACATTTCCCGGCCTTTTATGATCTGATCTTTTCCCACAACGCCAATATTGTTCTCAACATAGCATGCGGCCACGCAGGCGTTGCATCCCACGCATTTGTCCAGATCCACGATCATTCCCCACCGGTAGCCGTCATGCTCGTGGGGCGCGTAAGCATCTCGCTTTTTATCGTATCCTTCCTTGGTTGGCAGGGTTAACGGGAATTGATTCATATCCAGCCCCCCACCCTCTTTTTTCCCATGTTTGTCAGATTTGCCGTGGCCGGCAGATTCACCGTGCCCCTTTTCGCTATGACTGTTGGCCAAGGTCATGGACAGGGCAATTTTTCGTTTGTACTGGGACCGGCTGCCGTCTGTCTGGGGAAGTGCTTCCACCTGGCCTGTTCGTTTAACCGAAGTGGGGGTGATCAGATAAGAGAGAAAATCGGAGCTCTCAAGATTGCCCGTCAATAGATCAGCTGGGTTGCTGCCGAATCCTTGGGCATACCGGCCGCAGGCATTGTGCCCCTGGCCCATCTGCATGACCATCACTCTTTGCGCCACGCCCTGGTAGGAATAGACCGGCGCTTCAATGGCGTTATCGCCTGCTTCAATGGTCAGGATATCTCCGTGTGCGAATCCAAATTCTTTAAGGGTATCAGGATGAATCATGAGCATGGTTTCCCAGGCAATACTGGTCACGGGATCAGGTATTTCATTGAGCCAGGACTTGTTGGCCCCTCGACCGTCATAGAGCCGAAGTGACGGAACCACCAAAAATTTTAATTCTGGTTTTTCAGAGGGTTCGATGACGTAAAGTGCATTTTTAAGTGTCTTGATGGAGCCAGGGTCAAGGGATGGTCTTTGGCCCCCGGATTTGCTGTTGGAATGAAATATCCCGCCTGATTGAATTGTTTGAATGAAATGGACTTTGCTCTTTTCAGGCATATTCGTATACAGGTAGTCGGCAAGATATTGATAGTAGTCCTCAAACTGCCGATCTTTGTCAGACAGGTCAAGGAAAACATCGCCCATGGAAGGAGCCTTGCTTAACCGTCCCATGGCAGGCTGGAGGGTTGAAATGCATGCCGTGTTGCCCGCATAACTGTCCCAGGTTTCCAGGGGCATCTGCACAGGAAAAACAAGGTCTGCCTTTTTGGACGTCTCATCCATGACATTTGAAAAACTGACCTTGAAGATCTCTTTGCGATTGAAAATCTCTGTTAAATCTCTGTTTTCTGGAAACGTGAACAGGGGATTGGTATTATAAAACAAAAAGAGATCAGTGGAATCCGTAACAGCCGATTTAAAGAAATCTGCTGTCTCTTTTGCCGTCATGACCTTTTCAAGGGCGTGCCTTTGTTCAAAATCATACAGGGAAAGATCCTTGTCCAGCAGAAGATTCATCAGGGTCACGGCCATCTCCAGGGCAAAGGAGGTGTCTGCCGTTGTGGTGCCTGTTGATCCCAGAACCAGGGGACGATGGGATGTGAGCAGGGATTTGGCCAGATGGTTTTGATCCGCTTCCGGAAATCCGGTATATGCTTCAACTATTTCAGGCTTAAATGATCTGACAACAGCCGCAAGTTCTTTTAAAAACGGCGCAGGCAAATGATCTATTTTTCTGGTTTTCAGAATTTGGCGGACCAACCCCAGGGCCACCATATATTCGGTTCCCGCAGTGATTGGGAAAAACTTGTCTGCATTGGCAGCCGTCAGGGACATGTAAGGCCCAGCATGAACGAAAGTTCCCTTTGTACCGTCTTTAAGGCTGTGCATGGATTTGAATTTGCGAATATATTCAACCGGTGACAGCCAGGTCTCTATAAAATCCGCGCCAAATCCCAGGATAAAATCAGCTTTATCCATGTGAAAAGAGGGAAGCATGGGTTTTGAAAACAGGGCCTGATGAGCTGCCCTCAAAGCATCGTGGGAGTAGGGTTCGTACATGGCTGCGGGACTTGAACCAAAGGCTTCCAGGGTGGCTTCAAACAGGGCGGAAAGGGGAGCAGAGGTAATGCCGGTCAACAGTTTAACGCGGTTGCTTCCCTTTTCTGATGCGGTTTGCATCCGCTTTTTCAGAATATCAAAGGCTTGATTATAGGAGATGGGTTTAAAACGCTGCCCTGTTTTGAGTTGCGGCATCATCAGTCTGTCTGGATCATAAACAGATTGCAGGGCAGCCTGGCCCCGGATGCACAGTTTCCCAAGATTCACCGGATGGGCGGGATTCCCTTCCAGTTTAATGACCCGGCCTTCACGGTTTTTTGCAAGGATTCCGCATCCTGCCGGGCATTCCATGCAGGTGGAGGCATACCATACCGCTTGCCCTGTTACAAAATCTTCCGGGGCCGTTACCAGCGAAAAAATATTTTTGTCAAAGTCTGACTTGCAGCCATAGGCAACAGAAATGCTTCCGATTCCAGCAGTTTTGAGAAATGTTCGCCTATCCATTATGCGTCCTTTTATCGTAACGGTGCTGATAGATTTATATACATTTTTCCCATTCAGAGGCCATTTGAGTTTTCCGAATAAGTGGGACAATTGAATCCCCTGGTGCACGGACAATGCTAAAATTTGGGATTCTGCATCTCCCATAACAGAGTATCTGTGAGCTGTTCAAAATCAGTTATCCAAAAATTAAGAGATGACAGTACACTAGTTTTGAATCAAAGGGCCATCGGTCTGTAACAACTCAAAAAGCATTGGCCAAAAGCTATTGTCTTAATTTGTAAAAACGATTTTTAATATGTAAATATTCGGTCAGCACCCCATCTTCACCTGTTTGGGTCTGCTCATGCTCACATCGCATTCGTATACTACGCAGCCCCAATCAGGCGAATATGGGGCACTGGCCAAACAATTACATGAGCAAGCCGAATATTTACTTTTAATTATCAGTAATAGAGCTTTATTTTCTTGCTGAATGAATCACTGCGATACCATTTGTCAACTTCTCGACTTTGATATCCTTAAAACCAATATCTTGTAAAATCAGGCTCAGCTCTCCGGGGAGTGGAAACGCGCGTATGGATTCGGGAAACGCAGTGTAGGCTTCTGTTGAGCCGGTGATGAGCCCCCCTATTAACGGCATTATCCTGAACGAATACAGATCGTAAAGAAATCTAAAAAATGAGTTGTCAGGTTTTGAAAATTCCAGACAACACATGGCGCCTCCTTTTTTCAACACTCGAAAGATCTCTTTGAAACCGGTTTCAAGATGGGTGACGTTTCGAATCCCAAATCCAATGGAAACAGCATCAAATGAACCATCAGGAAAAGAGATGCTTTCAGCATCCCCTTGAACAAAGGTTACCCCATTTATGGATTTTCTTTTCCCTTGCTCGATCATTTTCCGGTTCATATCGTACACAATCGATACACCTTTTTTACCTGTTCTGGATGCGGACAAACAGGCCATATCACCGGTTCCGCCGCATACATCCAGGATTTTTTCTTCCGGTTTGATCATGAGTGTTTCAACGGCCCTTCGTTTCCATGCATAATGAATTCCGCCACTCAAAATGGTATTCATCAAGTCGTATCGCGTGGCAATGGAATTGAAATGCCGGTTGACCCGGTGACGCTTATCGGATTCGGCATAGGTGGTAAACCCAAATGTTGCCGTCCGAGTTTCTGATACATGCCTTTCAAGTTGCTCTTGTCGTTTTTCTCTATTGTACCATTTATCAACAGCTAAGATCATTCTCTTGTCCGGGTCCATTTGATATTGATGTAAAAGATTCTCTAATTTATAGCATCTGGCACAACAAATGAAAATGTTTTTTTATTTGCCCGGGCGTCCTATTTTTTCCCTCTGCTTCTTCCCTTTCTCGGTACTGGGCGGGAACGTGCTTCTGACCGGGAAGGCTTTTTTTTAAATTTTTGAGCTTTTTTGCCAGCGGGTGCTTTTGATTCATCCCCGTTTCTTTTGCCGGAATCCTTGGTTTTGACGGCAGTTGCCTTTGCAGCGTTTCTATTGCTCACCACCTCCTTTATCCCCTTGTCTGCCTTTCTTTCACTGGCGGGATTTTTGGGGCGCAATAAAACAAAATCCGGCACATCACCATCCACGGTATACCCTTTTACGGGTTTCCGGGGAATTTTCTGTTTCAACAGTTCCTCAATGGCCTTCAAACTGGCATTTTCATGATGATTGACCAGGGAAACCGCCACTCCCCTTAATCCGGCGCGTCCCGTTCGACCAATGCGATGGATATAATCCTCCGGGGCCCGGGGCATGTCATAATTCACCACATGGGGAAGATGTGTGATATCAAGCCCCCTTGCTGCCACATCCGTTGCCACCAGGGTTCTTATTTGCCCTTTTTTAAACGCCTTTAATGTCCGGGTACGCTGGGACTGGCTCATATTGCCATGCAGGGCAGCAGCACTGACCCCCTTTGCCATAAGATTATCCGTCAACTTATTTGCCCCGTGTTTGGTACGGGTAAATACAAGTATCTGGTTCCAGTCTTCTTTGGTGATCAGGTGGACAAGCAGGGCACATTTATTACTCTGTTCCACCAGATGCACCTTCTGGGAAACGGATGCCGCAGCCTTAATATTTGGGGTTTCCTCAATGTTTTGGGGATTATTGAGCATCTTATCTGCAAGTTGCCTTATCTGCGGGGTATATGTGGCAGAAAACAACATGGTCTGCCGATGACTTGGCATAAGTTCAAGGATTGCGGAGATCTCCCCACTGAAGCCCAGATCCAGCATTCTGTCGGCCTCGTCAAATACGAGGAATTCTATCAGGGAAAGATCCAGATCCCTGTGGGATGCTAGATCCAGAAGACGGCCAGGGGTGGCCACAAGGATATCAATACCCCTTCTTAATCGGTGGATTTGCGGGTTTATGTTTACCCCGCCATACACCACAGAGCATCGCAGAGATACCCTTCTGGCATAATCTTTAAAGCAGTCTCCCACCTGGAGAGCAAGTTCCCGGGTGGGAGTTAAAATAAGGGCCCGGGGATGTCGACCAGCGCCCTTGTGCTGACTTAAAACATGCACCAGCGGCAAGGCAAAAGCATCGGTTTTACCCGTTCCAGTCTGAGCCCTGGCAAGGACATCCCGTCCCTGAATAATGGCCGGAATGACACGGCTCTGGATGGGGGTGGGGGCGTTGTAGCCATTGGTTTTAACGGCTTTAAGCAATTCTACCCGAAGGCCAAGTTCTTCAAATGACATATTTTTTCCAACTGGTTCATTAATATTTATAAAAAGCCAACAAAAAAAGCCCATGGGTCTTTAGACCAGAGGATATTGGCTGAAGGATTTCAAGTGAATTAGGTAATATATCATAATCCCAGGGGAATGTCTCAAAATTTTCGAGGCTTTGAGGCATTAAGCAAACGCAGGGCTTAGATTTCAGGCCACACGATCATCTTGAACATTTCGAACTCGAATCATGAGTTTATTGATTATCTTTGACCAACAGCATTTTCACTGGACTCTTCATCTGGATTAAAATGGAGGCAACAACAACCATGACAATGCCAAGGGTGTTGTATAAATTAAGTCTTTCATTGAAGAGTGTGCAGGCAATGCATACAGCCACTACGATCTCCACCGTGCTGATAATGGTGGCCTTTGAAGGTGTCACCCCCATGGAGAGACCTTTTAGATACAATCCATAGGCAAACATGGCAGGAAACAGTCCCAGAAAAAGAAATGTACCCCAGAAACGAAGATCCAGGTGGATGGAAAATATTTTAAACGGCCGGGCCATGGGCAGTAAAAAGACACTGCCCCAGAGAAAGCTGTAAAACAGGATCGTCCAGGAGTCGTATTTCCCGACAATGCCTTTGTTTAAAATAGGCATCAAACCAAAGGTTAATCCGGCAAGAATCCCTGTGACTAAGCCAATCGTGTTGAATTTCAAGGTACTGGTGTCTCCACCTGTGGCGGTGAAAACAACCCCTGTTACACAAAGGGCCATGGAAAACAGTTTCAGGGGCGTAAAGTGCTCATTATAAATAAATCTGGAAATGATATTGGTAAAAACGGGTGCGGTGTAAAGGAGAATCACGGCCGTTGTGATGCTGGTTTGATCAATGGTGTGAAAATAAAACACATTGGGCAGAGTTTGGGAGATCAATCCGATTATGGCTGTGAGCAATACCCCTTTGCGGTCAATTTTTAATAGATCCAGATCCTTGACCGACAGATAGATCAATATAAAAAGGCTACCCATAAACAGGCGGTAAAAGGAGATGTCCGGGGATTTGAGTCCGTATTCAAATAAAATTTTACCGATTAAACCAAGAACTCCCCACAGGCTGCCCGCCCCAAGTATGCATAGATATCCCGATATTTTAGTTGGTTCCATCTTTGTATCGCCTTTTTTCGGTGCAGGCCCCCAGCTTCACCTGTTTTGACCCGCTCACATAGCATTAGTATACTACAAAGGTCCAAACAGACGAATATGGGACTCTGTCCAAAGAATTACATTTTCAACCAGAATCTTTACCGTTCTCAAGATCCAGGTTTAATGATTTGAATGGGTTATTTAAAATCAAAACAAACCATGGTAAGAACTTATGATTAACAAGTCATGTCCTATTTTTCTTGTCTTGTACGCGATGATCCCTTTTTTGTAAATACCTTGTTGTTAAGACTGATGGACAGCTCCGCTCCGCGCTCCACTCTACCGGGACTTCCTGATCAACAGCCCGGCCCGTTCTGGAAAATCAAATTGCCCCTATGTATATATTTATGATATGGATAATAAATAGTTACGCTATATAGAAAATTATCCAATTGTACTGTTTTCGAATGGAATCAAGGCAATAAGTGTTAATAACGCATGCATTACTCCTACCCAGAAAGGCCTATGTTATGACCAAGACCCAAAAGGCATTGACAAAGCCTGATAACTTATGGACCATAGCTAAAAATTTTATTAGATCAATATAATAAGGAGAAAACCATGGGTAAAAAATCGCTATTAGGGATATGTATCTCATTGGGGATCATTTGTCTTTTAATGGGTTGCAATGATAAAATTGAACCAGGCACCACAGAACAAGATCCCCCGTCAACCATCAAAACCCCTGTGGCAGTGGCAGCCATCAGCAATCAACCCTTTATTTACGAGGCTCTTGGCACCATAACCCCCCAAAACTCCAGCACTCTGTCCGGTAAAATCATGGGCACCGTCAAAGCGGTAAATGTCAAGGAAGGCGATGCCGTAAACAAGGGAGACGTCCTGGTGATTCTGGATGAACGACAGGTGGCCGCAGGTCTACGCCAGAGTGAAGCCGGGCTTGCTGGGGCCAGAAAGGCTGAAAATGCCGCCATATCAGCCCAGAACGCTGCCCAAGCGGGTGCTGATCTTGCCAGAGCCACCTACAAGCGATTCAAAAAATTATTCCAGGAAGAATCTGCCACCCGCCAGGAATTTGAGGAAGCCCAGGCCCGTCACCTCCAGGCCCAGGCAGCCCTTGCCCAGGCCCAGGCCATGGTTTCGGCGGCCCGATCACAGGTTCAACAGGCCCAGGCTGCGGTGTCCGGGGCCGGGATTTCACAGAAAGATGCCACCATCCTTGCGCCCTATGACGGCATTGTAACCGCCAAGATGATCAACGTGGGCGACCTTGCCTCCCCTGGCAGTCCCTTTCTGACCCTGGAAAAAATCGGGGGATTCCAGGTGGAATTTCTGGTACCCGAACATCATATTCAGGCGGTCCAGATGGGCCAGACCATGGAGGTCAGCATCCCGTCCCTTGCAAATTTTCCCCCCATCACAGGTACCGTCATGACCATTGCCCCCACAGCGGATGCAAAAAGCAGATCCTTTAATGTAAAGATGACCCTTCCGGAAAACACCATGCTTCGATCCGGCATGTTCAGCAGGGTGAGCATTCCTGTGGGGGGCGGAGGCATGCTTTTGATGCCAGCGTCCGCCCAGGTAACCCAGGGACAGCTCACCGGATACTTCATGGTGGATGACAAAAACATTGCAAGGTTCCGCCTCATGAGAACCGGCAGGCATTTTAAAGATCAAATGGAAATCATCTCCGGGGTTAAACCCGGTATCCGGTACGTTATCTCTCCTCCGCCGGAATTAAGAGACGGCATGAAAGTGGAGGGTGAATCATGAGCATAAAACAAGGCCCGGCAGGAAAAATCGCCGCATTTTTCATTGATTCCAAACTCACCCCGCTGGTCATAATTGCCTCCATACTGCTTGGTATTGCAGCGGTGATTGCCCTTCCAAGAGAAGAAGAACCCCAGATCATTGTCCCCATGATTGATGTGTTTGTACAAATGCCCGGAGCCAGTGTAAAAGAGGTGGAACAACGGGTGACCAAACCCATGGAAAAATTATTGTGGGAAATCCCCGGGGTGGAATACATCTACTCCACCTCCATGCCCGGCATGTCCATGGCCGTGGTACGCTTCCTGGTGGGACAAGACGAGGAAGCCTCCATTGTAAAACTTCAATCCAAACTCATGTCCAATTATGATCGAATTCCCACGGGGGTCAGTCCTCCACTCATCCGTCCCCGCTACATTGATGATGTCCCCATCCTGGCCTTAACTTTCTGGAGCGAAGAGGTGGATAATTACCAACTCAGGCGACTCACCGCCGAAGTGGAAGATCTGGTGAAACGCGAACCCAATGTCTCCATAACCAACATCATCGGAGGAGAGCAACGTCAGGTAAGTGTGAAGCTGGACCCCATCCGTCTTGCTGCCTATGGCCTGGATGTGGAACAGGTGTCATCCTTGGTATCTGCAGCCAATCAGGCATCGGATTCCGGCAGTTTTCCGTCACACCAGGGGCAAGTTGTCATCCACACCGGTGGCCTTCTTAAAAATGCTCAAGAGGTGGGCCGAGTGGTGATCAACGTCGCCAAAGGCCATCCCGTGTACCTGAGGGACGTGGCTGAGATTGAAGACGGCCCTTCAGACCCCGGGCAATATGTTTTTTTTGGTACCGGCCCCGCTGCCGGTGAAAAAGAGATTCCTAAAGTTGATTCCTCCCGGGGGGTGTTCCCTGCCGTTACCCTCACCGTGGCCAAAAGAAAGGGTACCAATGCCATCAGCGTGGCAGAAAGGGTTCTGGAACGTGTCCATGATGCCAAAGGAATAATCATCCCGGACAACGTCCACATGACCATCACCCGTCATTATGGGGAAACCGCCGAAGAAAAATCCAATGAACTCCTATTTCACATGCTCATTGCTGTGGTGTCCGTGACCATCCTCATCTGGTTCACCCTGGGGCACCGGGAATCCGGGGTGGTTGCCTTTGCCATTCCTGTCACTCTGGCCCTGACGTTGACCACATTTTATCTTTATGGCTACACATTAAACCGCATCACCCTGTTTGCCCTGATATTTTCCATCGGTATCCTGGTGGATGATGCCATTGTGGTGGTGGAAAATGTGGTGCGCCATTACAGACTTGCCGAAAACCAGGGCAGATCAAAGTTCACGGTGGCCATTGAAGCCGTGGATGAGGTGGGTAATCCCACCATCCTTGCCACACTTGCCGTGATTGCCGCCATTCTGCCCATGGCCTTTGTGGGGGGACTCATGGGGCCCTACATGCGTCCCATCCCCATGGGGGCATCGGCGGCCATGTTCTTTTCTCTGCTTGTGGCTTTTATTGTCACCCCCTGGGCCTCGGTGCGCATAATCAAAGCAAATGCAGGGCAAGGCCATGACGATCATGACAGTGACGACTGGTCCACAAGACTTTATCGGAAAATTATGGACCCCCTGCTTCACAAGCCCGTTTGGCAATGGGGATTTCTTTTAAGCGTGGTAGGTCTTCTTATCCTGGCCTGCGCCATGGTGGGAGTGGGGCTGGTAAAGGTTAAAATGCTGCCCTTTGATAACAAAAGTGAATTCCAGGTAATTCTGGACATGCCGGAAACCGCCACCCTGGAGGAAACCACAGCGGCGACCATGGAAATGGGGGATTATCTCAAAACCGTTAATGAGGTGGTGGATTACCAGATATACAGTGGAACAGCCGGCCCTTTTAATTTCAACGGCCTGGTGCGTCATTACGACCTGAGGAAAGGGCCAAGCATGGCTGATATCCAGGTGAACCTGGCCGGAAAAGGCCATAGAAAGGAACAGAGCCACGCCATTGCCAGAAGGATCAGACCAGCCCTGAAAGCCATAGCCGACCGGTATGGAGCCCGGGTAAAAATTGCAGAGGTACCCCCGGGACCACCGGTGTTATCCACCCTGGTGGCGGAAATATATGGCCCGGACTATGACCGGCAAAAGAACTTGGCTCTTCAGGTGAAACATATTTTTGAGACCACCGAAGGGGTGGTGGATGTGGACTGGTACATGGAAGAGGATCAGGTGCGGTACCAGCTGGACATTGACCAGGAAAAGGCGGCCATAAACGGCATCAGTGTCAGCAGGATCGCAAGAACATTGAGGCTTGTCCTGGAGGGGCAGCAGGCAGGTCTTCTCCATCAGCCCCTGGAAAAAGAAGATGTGCCCATTGTACTCCAGCCATCCCTTGCCACCCGGGCTGGGGTGGATCGCCTGGGATCGATGAAGCTCCCTGCCGCCGACGGCAGCCTTGTTGCCCTGTCCTCCCTGATCCGGATCAAAGAGACTGAACCCGACCGGAGCATTTATCATAAAAACCTGATGCCCGTGGTTTATGTCACAGCCGATGTGGCTGGGGCCAAGGAAAGCCCGGTGTATGCCATCCTGGAAATGTGGAAAAAAATTGATGCCATCACCACGGCAGAAGGATATGGCATTGTCCAACACACGGCTGCCCTTCCGGAAAGCGACCACCATCTGTCCATGAAATGGGATGGGGAATGGCACATCACCTATGAGGTGTTCCGGGATCTTGGTTTTGCCTTTGGCGTGGTTCTGATTCTTATTTTTGTGCTGGTGGTGGGGTGGTTCCAGTCCTTTTCAACGCCCTTTGTGATCATGGTGGCCATTCCCTTTTCCCTCATCGGGATTCTGCCGGCCCACTGGGCCATGGGGGCATTCTTTTCCGCCACCTCCATGATCGGGTTTATTGCCGGGGCGGGTATTGTGGTTAGAAATTCCATTATTCTGGTGGATTTCATTGAGCTCAGAATTGCCCAGGGCATGCCCCTGGATCAGGCGGTGATTGATGCCGGTGCGGTGCGGTTCCGTCCCATGATGTTGACGGCGGCGGCTGTCGTGGTGGGGGCCTCGGTGATTTTGTTTGATCCCATCTTCCAGGGGCTTGCCATTTCCCTCATGGCAGGGGAAGTGGCCTCTTTGCTGTTTTCCCGCATGACGGTGCCGGTGCTCTATTTCATGGATAAACGCTGGGAGACGGCCCACGTCCATACACAGAATGCCAAGGAGGTAAAATGAGTTTGTTGATTAAAAATATGATGAAATTATCCTGGGCAATGTGGATAATGACGATAATCATATCTCCCGTCCATGGACAGGCAGCAGAGCTGACCCTGGCCCAGGCGGTGGACAAAGCCATAGCCCATAACCCCGGACTCCAGGCAGCCCAGTTCCAGACCCTTTCAGCCCGGGAAAAAATGATCCAGGCGCGATCCGGTGCCCTGCCCCAGGTATATCTGCAGGAACAGGTCAACCGCACCACCAATCCCATGTGGGCCTTTGGCACCAAACTCAACCAGGAGTCCATCGCGGCGGCTGATTTTGACCCCAATCGCCTCAATGACCCCAATGCCATCACCAATTATTCAACCATGGTTGCCGTTAACTGGCCGGTGTATGACAGCGGTCAGACCTGGTATGGCGTACAGCAGGCAGGCCTTAACCAGGAGGCTGCAGCCTTGTCCCAGGAGCGCACCCGTCAGCAGGTCATTGCCGGAACCGTCACCGCCTACATCCGGGCACTGCTGGTCCGGGAAAACCAGGCCGTGATCCAGCAAATTCTGGAGACGGCCCGGACCCACTTAAAACTGGTGCAATCCCGGTATAACGGCGGATTTGTGGCAAAGAGTGATCTGCTCCGTGCCCAGGTGCACATAGCCGATCTGGAGCAGCAATTCTCAGAAAGCAAAAGCCAGACCGACATTGCCAAGTGCATGCTGAAAATCGCCATGGGCGGGGCCGGAAACCTGGATGATACCCTGACCACACCTCTGGAAGCAGGTCTGGCCATGACGGGCACTCTGGATGAATGGATTTCCAAGGCCCTGGCCCATCGACCGGATTTTAAACAATTGAAATTTCAAAAACAAATTGCCGACAAAGAAAGGGATAAAGCCAGGGCCAGCCGTCTTCCCTCGGTGAGCCTTTCTGGAAACTATGAGATCAACAGTGAAGACTTTAATGACAGCGGCACCAACTACACCGTTGGGGCCGTGGCATCCCTGCCTTTGTTCACCGGTGGCCGGATTTCATCACGCATACGAGATGCTGAATTTAACCTGAAACAGAGCAACGCCATGCTCCAGGGTATGGAACAGCGCATCTGCGGAGAAACCCGCCAGGCTTTTTTCACTGCCCGGAGCGCCTGGGAACGTATCCAGGTGGCAACCGCTGCCATCGGCCAGTCCAAAGAATCCTTACGCATTGTAAAAAACAGGTATAACAGCGGTCTTTTCACCATCACGGATCTGCTGAATGCTGAAGTAATAGTGCAACAGAGCCTGACAAATCATCTCAAAGCCATCCATGACTACCGGGCTGCCATGACCCGTCTTGAGTTGGCTGCGGGAATCTTGGAAATCAAATAGGCAGCCTGCCCCTATTTGATTCAGATACGTAGAGAATGGAGGAAATTCATGAAAACATATAAATTGTTTATTGCCTGTTCATTGCTTCTTTTGACCATGTCATGCCAGAACATGGTGGGAACACCATCCACCGGCGATTACCATGCAGGACGATTTGCCGGTGAAGAGGCTGCCAAGCAAGATGTTCTCGACACCCAGAGCAACATCGGCCGGGCTTCAAACGTCTCTGTTATAAGAGAAAATATCGGTAAACATTTAAAACAAATTGAAACGCCCCTTTCCGATGCCTATATTAAAGGCTTCAAGTGGGGATATAAAAGGGCCTTTGTCACCCTTAATGACGCCTATAACGGCGGTGGATGATTTTGGGCCTGATGCTTTAAATGGGCCAGGACCATTCTGATATCACCATAGGAACAGGCAGTCCCCAGTTTTTCTTTAACGGATTTCAAAAACCCGCCGTGCACCTCTGAGGGGTCTTTAGCCTGTTTCTGGATTTTGGCAACAGCCTTTTCAATGGTTTTTTGTTTTTCTGCGCTAATGACCTTTTCAATGCCAAGCGTGCCTCTTTCCACAAAAAAGGCAAGATGCCCCTGGACGGTGCTTTCCGCAAGCCCCCTTTCTTCGGCAATTCGGGCCACGGACAACCCCTTGGTAATGAATAAATCAAGGGTGACCTGGCGGGTATCGGACCCGCCCGATTTTCCTTTCCTTGATCTTTTTTTATCCCCCTTCTCACCGGCGACATCTTCCGGCACCACCCGGGGGGGATTTAAAATCACCGTTTCAATATTATGGGCCTTGCGGTAGGCCTTTACCATGGCTGTGATCTCATCGCCATAGTTTTCAATGGTTTTAGGCCCCACCCCACTGATCTTTTTAAGGTCTGTATTGTTATCGGGCAGATGCACCACAATCTGAATCAAGACCCGCTGGTGTAAAATTTGGAAATGGGCAACGCCCAGCTCCTGGGCCTTTTGGTTGCGCCATGCCATCATGGACCGAAACAACTCAGGGTGTTCAATGTCCGACTCACCATAGCTTGGAGCGGCCTGGGTCTTAACTTTTTCCGGCACAAAATCAAGCTCCGCCACAGCCACGGCCCGCTGGTATTGAGCAGGGGAAAAGCCATTTTCACAGCATTGAATTCCGGCCCGTTTGACAATGATCTCTTGTTTGAGATTGTTCAGGGCATTACCGATCTTTTTCCTGAGTTCTTTATTGTCCGTCTGCACATGCAATTTTTCTAAAATATCATCAAAGCACTGGGAAAACTTATCCTGGAACCAGCCCGATGCCTTGGCAATACGTTCCAATGTATGATCATGGGATTCGGGCAGATGGCCTTGGGCAAAAATACCCATCAACTGATGCTTAAATTTTTCACTGACAGCAAACACATCCTGCCAGGCCATGTGCCGCAATCCGGCAACATCACTGATCCCGGAAATCTGCACCACCCTGGCATTGCCGGTTAAGAGCCCGGTGAGATAGTTAAAACGACTCTGCAAACGTTTAAAATCAAAACACTCCAGCAGCAGATTTTGCTGAAAGGTAACCCGGGCAGCTTCCAGTTTTTCCAATGAGGGATGATTTTCCCGGGCCATGGCCAGAAACGAAAGGATGGTGGCATCGGCATCAATCCCCCGGGCCGGGATGGGGGAGTTGAGCACCATGCCTTCAAGGGTTCTACACCGGCTTAAGGCCACATACACCTGACCATGGGCAAAGGCGGCCCCGGCCTCAATAACGGCTTTATCAAAGGTGAGTCCCTGGCTTTTGTGTATGGTGATGGCCCAGGCAAGCTTTAATGGAAACTGCTTGAATTTACCAATAACTTCGGTCTGGATCTCCTTGGTCTCATCATCAACGGTGTATTTGATATTTTCCCACTCCACAGGTTCCACCTTGATGGCATCGCTTTCCCCGGGACAGGATATCCAGATTTCCTCCGGGGACATGGAAATAATTTTACCAATCTTACCATTAAAATATCGTTTATCCGCCGATGTGTCATTGCGCAGGAACATCACCTGGGCACCTTTTTTAAGGATCAGATTGGCGGGGGTGGGAAAACTGTGGCCGGGAAACTCTCCGGATACCTCGGCTTCAAAACCGGAAAATTTTCCATTAAGATCGTTCAAACGATTGTTATTGATGGATTCTGCGGTGAGGTTATGGGTGGTAAGGGTAATATATCCCTGATCCGGGTCCGGGATGAATCCTTGCACATGACGTTGGTTCAAGGCTTCCATGCCCTGGCTGTCCAGGCAGTTGTCCCGGACTTGATTGAGCAGCCGGATGAAGCGTGCATCGGTCTGTCGGTAAATATGCTGCAACTCAATGGAGATCAATTCCGTCTGGAGCAAAGCCTGGCTGCTGAAAAAATAGGGAGATGCATAATATTGCTGCAAAAGGCCCCACTCCTCCTGCTTGACCACCGGCGGCAGCTGGTGCAGATCCCCGATCATGAGCAATTGCACCCCACCAAAGGGCCGTTCATTACGCCGGAGGCGGCGCAGCAGGGCGTCCACTGCATCCAGAAGATCCGAGCGCACCATGCTGATCTCATCAATCACCAGCAAATCCAGGGATCGGATAATTTTTAGTTTTTCCCGGCTGAACCGAAACAGGCGCTGGCGGTTGTGTTCCTGGGTTTCACTTCCCGGCACAAAGGGGCCAAAGGGCAGTTGAAAAAACGAATGCAAGGTTACCCCACCCGCATTGATGGCCGCCACGCCGGTGGGGGCGGTGATGATCATCTGCTTGGCTGTAGCTTTTTCCAGGGTTTGTAAAAAAGTGGTTTTCCCGGTGCCTGCCTTGCCCGTTAAAAACAGATTGCACCCTGTGTGCAGAACAAACTCCCGGGCCAGCTCCAGTTCTGGATTTTTCAGGGACGATTCACCCCTTTGCGTTGTTTCATTCATGATCTGAATATCTTTAAAAACCCGCAAAAAATCAAGAAAATTGTGAAAGTAAGTTGGGTTTGGTCACAACATGGACCACCGTCCGAATTGACGGGCCAATGGGGCCAGGCTTCTGTTATTGCACAAGATCCTATAGTTAAAGCAAAACAATAATGCAAGCCCAAGCCTGGCCTCACCCTAAAGTGGCCCATGTTATGAGCAAACCCTGAAAATCAAAGAAGGGCGCTTATTCCCAAAGTGGGCTAGGTTATGAGCAATACCCAAAATCATATTGACACCCTCATGGTGTTGTGGCTTTATAACATGCATGGCAATAACCACTAGCCACAACAATGATTGAAACGCTTATAATTCCAGTCGTCTGGACAAAGTTTCATATGGAAAAGTCACATGAACTCGTTTTTATAAGGTGAATTCAGCCTGTAAGACGTCAAAAGGGCAGTTAAAATTATGAATTTAGATGTTGGCAATTTAGAACCACCTGTATTCAGGCCTCCTTCAGAATGGGATGCGTTATTAATCAGCGTTACAAACGGATGCACCCACAGATGTACTTTTTGTTCCATGTACCTGACCAAAAAATTCTCAATGCGCAAGGATATTGAAGAGATCAAGAAGGATATTCGCAAGGCCAGAGAGCTGTTCGGAAGCCGGGCGGAAAAAATCTTCTTTGAAGACGGCAATGCATTTGTCGTAAAATCGGAAGTTCTCATTGAATTGACCAGATATTGTTATCAGCAGCACCCGAATTTAAGAAAGGTCAGCTCCTATGCCCATGTCCAGGATATCCTCAAAAAATCTGATGATGAATTAAAGCGGCTTGCCGACGCCGGTTTTACAATGGTTTACGTTGGCATTGAAAGCGGGAACGACCAAGTGCTCAAAGACTGCAACAAAGGGGCAACCCAGGATGATTATGCACTGGCTGCCCAGAAATGTCACCGGGCAGGAATTGAATGGTCCGGAATTTTCCTGCTGGGTCTTGCTGGAAACGATCCTGCAAAAAGCCGCAGCCACGCTATTGACTCAGCAAAATTGATAAACCGCATGGCCCCCCCCATGCCAAAAAAATGGTATATTTCCCCTCTCACACTGGAGATGACCCCGGGCTCAGAGATAATGGCGCAAAATTTGAAAGAAAAATTTCACCCCTGTACCTCAACCCAGATCTTAGAGGAATTGTATACGCTAATAGAACATACAGACGATGACCTCAAAGGCTGTATTTTCAACACCAACCATGCCTCCAATTATCTAAGCTTAAAAGGGGAACTGGGAAAAGATAAGAAAGACTTCTTACACAGGGTTGAAGCGGGTATTAAAAATCCGGCAGTGAGACGTCCTGAATATATGCGTGGATTGTAAACATCAAGCGAACACGCCGTTCATGGTTGAAGGAAGTTTATGTGTTTGATTTTATTTGCATACGAGATGCATGATAATTATCATCTGATTCTTGGGGCGAACCGGGATGAATTCTATGAACGCCCCACAGCACCCCTTGACTGGTGGAAGGATTATCCAAGTGTTCTGGCCGGAAGGGATTTAAGGGGCGGTGGCACCTGGATGGGGATAACCAGAACCGGAAAGTTTGCCGGGATAACCAATTTTCGAGATCCGGCTGGCTTGAAAAAAAATGCCCCGTCCCGGGGTGCCCTGGTGAGTGATTTTCTCTGTGGGGATGAACCGCCCCTGAACTATCTTGAAAAAATTCATCCCTCATCCGGAAAGTATAATGGATTTAATCTTATACTGGGTGATGGCACCGAACTTTTTTATTATTCCAATTATCAAAATAAAATTCACCGGCTTACCCCCGGGATATATGGCCTGAGCAACCGCTTTATTGATTCTCCCTGGCCCAAGGTGGAAACAGGAAAAGCCCACTTGAAAAAATTAATCCAGCAGGGAACGGTGGATGATGAAAGTATTTTCAAACTCCTGGAGAACCGCGATCAACCGCCGGATGACCAGCTTCCCAGCACCGGGGTTGGCATGGAATGGGAGCGAATCCTTTCCCCTTTGTTTATTTGTGGTGATACTTACGGCACTCGCTCGTCTTCGGTAATCCGCATGGAAAGGGAAGGCATAATCCATTTCAGTGAGCTGAGCTTTAAAAATCATGAAGACGAAAAAAAATGTCATAAATTATCATTAAAGCATTTCCCGGTGCGGCTGGAATCAGGTGGGCATTAATATCCCTGATAATGATGGCCGACTAAGGATGGACTATTTTGGGAAAACAGAATTGGAACCCATTGAGATTAGAAAATGGAGCCAGAATTGTGATTCTGGGGGGTGGTCCTGCCGGTGCTTTTTTTGCCATTCATCTGCTCCGGGATGCCAGAAAGGCAGATTTAGATATCACCGTTACTATTATTGATGAAAGGGTGATACTTGAGCTGGATGGGAGTATCCAGGCGTTCAAAGGGTGTAATTTCTGCGCAGGCGTTATTTCTCCCCGATTGCAGGAAGCCTTGGCAGAATGCAACATCGTACTGCCCCAGGAAGTGGTGGCCGAATCTTTTTCCCATGTATGGATACACGGATTCTGGAAAAATTTTCCCTTGAGGGTACCGGTGGGACAAAGGCTTTTTTCGGTATTCAGGGGGAGTCTGCCCCCTGGTCGTGAAGAACTGCCCCAGGGTTTATCCCGGGGATTTGACGAATTCATTTTACGAGGGGCCGTTGGGGAGGGTGCAAAAGTTATAAGTGGAGAAGTGCTGGAGATTCATAATTCTTCTCCTCCCCTTCAAGATAAGAAACATCTGGGCATAAAAAATAATATGGGCGGGCTGGGGATAAACAAACCCTGCCTGACCATCAAAACTTCTTTGGGTAATTTTTTATCCATTGAATCTGAGTTTGTCTGTATTTGCACAGGCGTTAATCACAACCGGAAAAAAAACAAAGAAATTCCATTTTGGAAATCATACCGGCAAATAAATCCCCTGTTCACACCTCCTGTGACAAGCTCTGCACTTATTTTTGAATTAAAACCGGGCAGAGACTATCTAAAAAAACATATGGACAGGGAACTCTATCTCATCATATCTGGTGCCGGATCTCTACAGCTTGACCACATCGCTTTGATACCCAAGGGGGAATATCTCACTGTGGCCCTTGCCGGAAAAAGCGTTGATAAATCCCTATCTCCCGGAGAAACGGATCAAATTATCCAAAGTTTTTTTTCTTTGCCCCATATTCAAACTATTTTGCCCCATATCAGTATCAAAGTAACCTACCCTACCGGCCAAAACCCTGAAAAACATGAAAACAAAATCCCTGGCACCTCAGAAGCCTTTCTTTCTTCTGCTACCATCATCACCATTCCTGTGGCCTGCATATGCAATCCCCGCATGGCTGTTACACCGGCAAAAGAACCCTTTTCAGACAGGATCGCCATGGCCGGGGATTCCCTGGGATCACGACTTTACAGAGACGGCCTCTTCTCTGCCTTTATCAGTGCCCGTGCACTTGCAGAGACGGTGATTCATAAAGGGATAGACAAAAAAACTCTTTCTCAGGAATATGGATGGGTGTTAAAGTGGCTTGAAAAAGACAATTTCCATGGCCGTCTGGTGATGGGCACGACACAGGCGATCTTGAAATCTACCCTTTTGAGTCGAATTTTATATCAGGCCTTTGCAACGGAGATGAAGTTTAAGGAGAAGGATAAATGGGCCTTGGGATCCGTACTCTGGAAGGTGGGCAGCGGGGAGGCCGATTACAGGGATATCTGCAGGGATATCTTTTCCCCAGCCGTTTTCTTTTCAATACTGACGGGCATATATAAAACAATCAGAAATATTCTTACGGAAATTTTTTTCGGCCTGAACTGGGGCGATCGGGGTCGTTATCCAACGGTTATAATAAAGGAGAAACGTAATTATTTTAAGAAATCCATAGCAGAGCCCCTGGGAATAGAACTGGATGCATCTCCAGATATGGAGCGGATGTATGCCATTAAAATAAGGGCCAGTGCCAGCAGGATTTTTCAGGAGCTGAGCAAATTCGGACATCCAGAGGGAAAGTTTCTCAAACTTAGATTTGTGGCGGTCACAAACCTGACCGGCAAGTCCCTTCGCCAAGGCGCTGTTGTTCGTTATCGTTTAAAGGGGGTGCCCATCTCCATGGACATCCGCCTTGTTAAAGTCATTCCTGGAAAAGCCCTGCTGTATGAACCGACAGAGCTTTTTACAAAGCGGGGAAAGTTGCTTTTTGATATCGCCCCCACAAGGGATGGAAACCATCGACTGATAATCTATACGGCCTTTGATTTTCAAAAGGGCAAAACTTTTTTTGGCAGGATCTTTTGGACAGTGTTCAAACATCTGTTCCCGGATTATGCCCATGATGTGGTGTGGAATCATGCCATCTGCACCATAAAAGGGGCGGCGGAAGGGAATGCGGGGTGAGCATGCCCAAACAGATGAAGATGGGGGCTTACCGAATATTTACTAACATGAAACGCATTAATCAATTAAAATAAGGGATTGCCCGTTCAACTGCCTCAGCACACCTGCGGAAACACTTCCCAAAAGCCATCGCTTCATTCCCGACAGGCCGCGTTTTCCCATGATAACCGTTTTATACTCTCTGCTGTGAATGCGTTCAGTCAAGATGGAAACCACGTCGCCCTGGGATATGATGATCTCCAGGGGAATTTGAATATGAAGATCGGCAATGCGCTTTAACTCTGACCAGCGTTGCTGCAGGTGGGTGGAATATTTTGCTGCCACATGGACAAAATCGAATTGCCATGCTTTTTTCCCCATATAATTTTGTTGCAAAAAGCGAAGCATCAACAGGGAGACATCGGAAAGGTCCACGGGTATTATCACCTTGTTTTTATCAAATTCATGCTGATATGGGGGCTTTTGGCTGTGATAATCCGCGCCAAGGAGCATCATTACTTTGCCACGCTCCCTGTAAAGCAGGCGTTCCCGCCAGAACTCCCGAGGATTTGAGCAAAGGGCGATTCTGCCATGATTACCACGGCGAATTTCATCAATAGCTGTTTTTTCCCACTCCTGATCTGATTCAATGATATTGTAATTGAATGGAATTTCTACGCGATCTCTGGAAGGATTCAATCTGTTGGGCTTATTATTAAAAATCTGCCGGATAAATTGTATAAAATTCAGTCGGGCAGAATCAAATTCTGAGCTGTTTTTTCCTTTATTTCTCTCATTGTCAGCACTTCTCAAGAGAAACAGAATCGTTAAAAAGGACATTTCTTTTTTCATCTGGGGCACAAGTGGCTGGGCCATCTTGAACAATTGCATCTCATCTATACTGGAGATGATCCATAAGGTTCTGTTGTTCCGGGTGAGAATCTTATGATCCAGGGTTGTTCTTTCCTGATATAGTTGGGGCCAGAGGCGACAGTTAAACCCCTTTTCCAGGACAACCCTCTTTAAACACCAATTACAATTGATGCATTTAATTATTTTTTTGCCGGGGTGTTTCGCCTTTTTCACCCATTTCGGGTCTGTGCGCAGGGGACGACCCAAACCGATTAGGTCTGCGGTGCCTTCACGAACCAGTTTGTCGGCAAGGGATGGGCTGGTAATCCTTCCAGATATGATGGTTGGAATACCGACCCTGGCGGTCAGTTTGGCCATATCGGATTCGAGGTATGCCGTACTGTCCATTTTTTTTAAGATCTCTTGCGATAGTATGGAGTTATAGGTACCCACAGAAGCGGAAAGATAGTCAATGCCCTCATTTTCCAGAAGTTTAGCAAAAGACAGTGCTTCGGGAAGATCAATACCGTCCGGGACCCATTCCCTTAGAATCATCCGAAAACCCACGGGGAAATCTTTGGGAAGTTTTTCTTTCACTCTTCTGATTACTTCCAGGGGAAATGTCTTGCGACCCTGAAAGTCCCCTCCAAATCCGGACCCAGGTGGCAGTTTATTGGTAAATGCAGAAAGATACTGGCATAGAAGATAGCCGTTTGCCCCGTGGAGTTCCACCATGTCGAACCCGGCTAGATAGGCTCTGCAAGCGGCGTTGGCAAAAGCCTCCATGACTCTGTCCCTGTCTTCGGCGGTCATGGCATCTCTCCAGTTTGCTGCCTGGCGCAGGAAGGTTCTTGTCAGGCCAAAGCGTTTTTCAAAGGGGAAGAAGTGCATGAAATCCTTCAGGGACTCCATGTTGAAAGCAAGGTGTTCGCTGATGATGGGTGAAGGCAGCATGGGGCGGTCTGTTTTGGCAAACCTTCCGGCATGGTTCAGCTGAAGGCAGGCAATGACTCCCTTTTGTTTGATGCGCATGGCCAGCCTGCTTAACCCTGGAATCAACGCATTCTGGTCCACCCTCAAGTTAAAACTGGAGACTGCACCATCGAAGGACACCGCTGCATTGGCAACAATCACCATACCCACCCCCGAATCGGCCAATCTGGAATACAGCGATTCCATCCATGGACTGACACCACCGTTGGTATGGGCAAAACCCGTATGCACTGGCAAGGCCACCAGCCGATTCGCCATGTGATATGATCCCACTTTCACCGGGCTAAAGAGAGAGGGATAAGTTTTTTTTTCTGTTTTTTTATTTTGTGTCATGCGTGAATCTTCACCAGCTTTCTTTACGTTTCTTTTAAAGCAGTAGAAATTTCGCCTGATCACCTGGGCATGCTTTCACTGAAGCTTAACTATTTTTTTATCAATATCTGCCCAAGAGATGTCTGCCCGGTCAGTTGATCAAAACAGGAGGATCCCTGACAACCCAAGCATCCTGACCACAAAGCCGAAAATAATTTTTACGACTCCAATACGGCTCTTACAGTCTTGGCAAAATCTGATTTGGTGAATGGTTTATATACGAATGCGTTAATACCAATATGCTTGGCAAGCGCTTCGCTCATCTTTCGGCTGTATCCAGTGCAGAGTATAATCGGGATGTCCGACCGTATCTTTCGAATTTCTATCGAAAGAACATCCCCTGTCATTGAAGGCATTGTCATATCAGTTATTACCAAGTCAAATACATCTGGTTTTGTCTTAAATAACTCAAGAGCTTCAAAACTACTGGTTCTTATAGTCACTTTGTACCCAAGCCCCTCAAGCATGCGGCAACCCATTCTGGCTATTGGGGGCTCATCATCAACAAATAAAATATGCCCAGTCCCCTGCAGTATTATATCGTCCTGCTCCACCACATCCACACTTCTAACTGCCGCAACTGGTAATATTACTATGAATGTGGTATTTCCAGGTTCGCTTCTCACCTGGATATCACCTTTATAGCTCTTAATAATACCCTTTACCATCGCCAGACCTATGCCTGTCCCTTCGCCAACTCCTTTTGTCGTGAAATACGGCTCAAAAATACAATCAATAATAGCCGGATCAATTCCAGGACCGTTATCGGTAATGGTGAGTTCGACATACTCCCCTCCAGGCAACATTGAATGTTCTCTATCAATATAGTTTTCGAGGAATCTATTTTTTAATTCTATTTTTATGACCCCTCCTAATTCCTGCAATGAATAGACTGCATTGGTACACAGATTCAAGATGATTTGGTGTAATTGAGAGACATTACCATTAACTGGTAAAGTGCTTTTGATATTAAAGACAATGTCAATGGTGGATGGTGTTAAGGGGCGAAGTAATTTGAGCGTTTCAGCGATAATTTCGCTCAACCTGACAGGTTTTACCTCTCCACTGGACTGGCGAGCAAATGCAAGAATTTGCTGAACGAGTTCTTTTGCCCTCATGCCTGCAATATAGACCTCTTTCAAGCTTTGTTCTTGAGATGAACCTTTAAGTGCATCTTCCAATGCAATTTCTGTAAATCCAATTATGGCTGAAAGAATATTGTTAAAATCATGGGCTATCCCGCCTGCCAAAGTACCTATTGCACTATTTTTTTCTGCCTGAATGATTCGCTTTTGAGAGTCTTGAATCTGTAGATGTTGTACTTCCAGTGCTTCTGCCATCTCATTATAGCTTGTTACAAGTATATTTTCGTTGAAATCATCTTGCATATGGTTTAGACGATAGGAATAATCTCCAGACCTCACTTTATCGAGTGCTGATTTCACCTTATTGTTAACTACTTCAAGGAGTTTGTCTTTGGGATAAATTGAATAAAATATCCACTGAATTTCAGGTATTATTTTATAAATAACATCATATTTTCTTCCATCCTCAATGGAAAGCTCCATTTGACCTGATTTGCTGGAAATCAATTTTTCCCTATCTATTGTTTTAAATTCTCCTCCAATTGAACTTATATTTTCCTGAAAAATACTGCCTTTTTCTTTATCTATCTTCACTTCTATATAGGGATGAGTGATTATATTACCGTGATAATCCGAGATAAAGTCTTGCTGCTCTGGAATTTGCTGTTCATCTGCAGCCTGATAAAGCGTTTTCATTGGCAGATCAATACTCCAGAGTCCTGCAAAAGCATCTCCCCAATATACTGGTATAGATACTGAAATAATCAACCCCTCACCTGCATAGTCGATGGAAGGATCTGTCCATTTAATTTCACGATCTGGGTTATTTTCCAAAACCACCGAAATCCATGTATGATAGGTTGACCAATCAAAATCCGGGGTTATCGCAGACGATTGATCTATAAAAGGGTACTGAAGAGCTATATTGTGTGAGTCCTGGTAATATATCCATGCCGAACCAGGCAGTCTTGATTTGATATTTGCTAAATACCGTCCAATATTTCTATGTAAATACATACGAAAACACGCATTTTTATCATGACGCAAATCTGGATGGCATGAATAACTTATTGCATCTTTAGATAATTTCCCTTGTCTGTGTTTCTCTAATGCAGATATACTTTGCCAAAACCCATCTTCACAAATCCCAAAGTTTTCAGATTTAAACCATTTATCAATATCTGCTTGGCTGCAGGTTGTCTCGTTAAATAGAAAGGTGGACATTCGCCTTAGTTCATATAAGACATCATAATACCTGAGAATATTAGACTTCAATGAAGAAACTGAAGTATCAACATGCAATCGTATTATTTCTATTTCATTCATGGCAAACATTTTCCCAGATAAATTCTGATTATAAGGAATTTAGAAGAGGCTATAATTTCAATTGGGCTAAAGCCCTGAAAATCATCAAAGGTTCGGATTTAAAGTCAAGAATTGATCCAATTATACCTGATTTTTTGTTTTAAAAAAAGCCCCTTAAAAAAAGAGTTAGGCGTCAGCTTTTAAGAGGAAACAAATCGGACGCATTACCATTTTTCCGGTTTGGTGACAAAATGATTTATTTATCATGGGCGAGCAAGGCATACACCATTGCCATCATCTCAAGATCCACCATGTTGAATGGTTTTTCCAAAGTATTTCACTAAACGACACGGTATGAGTATCCCCTTTTTCATATTTATTGGGAAATTTCAAAAATAAATCTATCTTCTTCTTATAAAGTTTTCATTTGTCTTTCACTATGATAAGAGTTTCCCTGCATTAAAAAAATATTTTAAACCAGTTTACACAATCAACCAGGAATTTTGCTATGTCAGTTGAAGAAAAGATGTGTCCCAAATGTAATTCGCCCTACACCTATCCTGATGGCCCCCTGTGGATATGCCCTGAATGTGCCCACGAGTGGGTACCTGACCAGACGTCTGATACCCCCTTGGAAGATGCGCCACGATTCCTTGATGTCAATGGCAATCCTTTGCAGGATGGAGATACCGTCACCACCATCAAAGATCTTAAGGCCGGAAAGGACACAATGAAATTGGGTACAAGGGTCAGAAACATCAAACTACTTGATGACCCTGTAAATGGCCATGATATTTCTTGTAAGATTTCAGGATTCGGTGCCATGTACCTTAAATGCTCTGTTGTTAAAAAAGCGTAAAGGGCAGTTTAAACCTTCGGAAATATATTTTGTTCTTTGACTATGCTTTTTGATGACAAGGAGCATAGCCAAAGCCACCACCGTGATTCATGGCAAAGCCTGCGCCGCCGTGAATCTTTAACTCACTGGCTTGTCCATGTGCAGTGGTTGTTGATTTTTTTACGCCGTGTCTCCCTGAGACCGCCAGGATCACGTTTTCAGGACCGGACATATTTTGATAAGACGTTCCCAGTGAGTCCGTGTCATGTTTTTTGTATGAATTGCAATAGAGATACTCTACCCCGACTAACCTTATGGCAACGATCCGACCTAAAAGCGGAATTTCGTTGCGATACAGCCCATTGGGATAACCGCTGCCATCCCACTTTTCATGGTGAGTGAGGGCGATTATTTCGCCCAGTTTGACCGTCCGCAGTCGAGGAGACAATTTGCACCTGTCGGGAATGACACATTCACAGTTCACTGGCAGCCTGGGCCGCCATCTGACCCGGAGTGGTGTTATCTTCACCGTGATGAGATGGATGAAGAATAAAATTTGAGTTAGACCTTTTCATCAAAAAATAAGTCAAGATCCAGTTACAAAAAAGATCCCTTTGCTCCTGTTGGACATGACTTTTCTTGAAGTGGATCGCCGCACTTCCCATCTGTTAATCTCCTGTCTCTGTCAGGCGGCCAGTGAATGGCTTACGTTTTCTCTTAAGAAAAAGATACTCTCCACCGGCAAAGCAACTGCCATACCCAGTCCGATCAGGGCAGTGATATGAAGACCTATCGGCTGATTCCAAGTTCGTGTCTCCAGAACAGCAGGGAGTTCGCCTTCTGTGGCTATGGTAAAGCTGAGCCGAACCGTACAAT
>NZ_BAAHYK010000041.1:0-59784 GCF_054657595.1 Desulfocicer niacini | reverse complement strand
TTCAATGGTCTGCGTGGTACCACCATTGGAGAAAGCACCTAGGCTGGTGGTGAAAATCACCGACGTGCCCTTGGGCATGAGATTCCCGGACGTGTCTGATATCCGTGCAGTCACGGCACTGGAGCTGGCTCCGTCCGCTGGAATAGCCGTGGGTGTGGCAGAAAGGGTAATGGCACCTACCACGGCGTCATTTCCAATTGAAACATTCAGCAGCTGGGAGACACCACCAACCAAGGCAGTCACATGGGCATCACCCGAAGTGGTTCCGGCAATCAAAGAAACAATCAAAGTCCCGGAATCGTCAATGGTTGCAAGGGTCTGGGTCTGGGGATCATTGTCCTGGTCCCGGTTATCCGGAAAAAAGGTGCCAAGATCCGTTGAGAAGTAAAACAGCGTGCCCTGGGGAACGGGATTGCCCCCCACATCCAGGGCAGTGGCGGTAATGGTGGTGGAACTGGCACCATCCGCCGGAAGGGTTGTGGGATCGGCACTTAGAGCCACGCTTCCCACATCGGGAGCGCCGATGTCAGTGAGGGTCACCACAACGACCTGGGAAACCCCGCCCACTGTGGCCGTAACCCGCGTAAAACCAGCTGTATTCCCGGCAATGAGAGATACGGACAGGGTCCCGGTATCATCCACGGTTTCCAATACCAGAGTGCGGGCATTACCATCCCCATCCAGATTTTCAGAGTCCAGGATGCCCAGGGTGTCTGTTGCAAAACGAACGGGCGTACCCTGGGGCACGGGGGTCCCCCCCACATCCAGAGCAACGGCGGTGATGGTGGTGGAGCTGGCCCCATCGGCGGGAATGGCTGTGGGGTCAGCCGTAAGAGAAACACTCCCCACAGCTGGTGCATTAACATCTGAAATAGTCACCACAACACTCTGGGAGATACCGCCGGAGGTAACGGTGACCAGTGCAAAACCAGGGGAGACACCGGCATTTAGAGAAGTGATCAATTGGCCGCTGTCATCGGTGGTGGCAAGCTCAATGCTCCTGGCCCCATTGGAAAAGGTTCCTAGATCGGTAGCCACATAAACGGGATGGCCTGCCAAAACCGGATTGCCCGCTGTATCATTAATGGTGATGGACAACCTTGAAGAGCTGCCCCCATTGGCAAAAATCTCCGTGGGATCAGCGTCAATGAGGATGTTCCCCACAGCTGAAGCATCCGTGCTTGCCAGGGTCACCACAACGCTCTGGGAAATACCACCGGCCGATGCGGTTACAACTGCGAAGCCAGGCACCGTTCCGGCGTTGAGTGAAGTGATAATAGTGCCGTTGTCATCCCCCGTACTCAACTCATATCGGTTACTTCCATCGGCAAAGGTGCCAAGGGTGGTGGTAAAAACCACTGTCTGACCTTGGGGCATGGCGGTACCCGTGGTATCTTTGATAACGACATTGATGGTGGTGGAACTGGTGCCATCTGCCGGGATGACTGTGGGATTTGCGGTGAGGGCTATGGTTCCCACAACGGGTTCTATGGTGATGGCAAACGCCACTGTCACGCTCTGGGAGACACCCCCAGCCACGGCCGTGACCTTGGCATCCCCTGTAACCAAGGCAGATATCAAAGAAACCGTGATGTTGCCGGTATTATCCGTGGTCTCCACGGTAAGGGTGGTACCACCGTTGGAAAATAGACCCAGGGTAGTAGAAAAGGTGACCTCCGTTCCCGCCGGAACCGGTGCCCCCGAAATATCTTTTATGTTCACGCTGATGGCAGATGAACTGCTGCCATCGGCTTTAATGACTTCGGGATCGGCATTGATGGTCATGGATCCCACGGTCACTGTTTTTTCAATCACCGCCATGCGGGCCGTGTTGGAAATGGACGGATTACTGTCCAGGGTGGCTTTTAACACATCAACGCCCGGATCAGCACCGGCCGTATAGTTCACCAGGGCGATACCGCTGCTATTGGTGATGGCTGTGCTTACACTCAAGCTTGCCCCACTGGTGTTGCCATTATCAGGAAAGGTAAAATTAATCTGCTGATTGGAAACAGGATTTCCACGGCTATCGCGCAATGTGGCATTAAAATCAATGCTATCTCCTGCTTGAATGGTGCCGTCATTGGTAACGGCCGGTTGCAGAGAAAGATTCCTGGACGCGCCGGGGGTAAAACCAATACTCAGGTTTGTAAGAAATCCATGGGCATTGGCCGTTATCACTGCCGTACCGGAAGAGGTACTTTGCAGCTGGATTTCTGCGATACCATCGCTGCGGGTCCATGCAGTACTTTCAGATAAAGTGCCAAGGGTGGTGGAAAAATTCACATCCACGGCAGGCATGGGATCGCCGGATTTATCCAGCACTGTGGCCCGCACGGTTACCTGGCTCTGGCCGTCGGCGGGGATAATAAGGCTGCCGGAACTCAGAGAAATGGATCCGATGGATTCAGACAAGGGGGTCTCTTCAATGGAAATGTTTCCAGACAATGTGGAAATGGAAGTTTCTTTTGAAGTGGCTTTTACCCTGACAGATGTGGCCACGGTCCCCGATTTGACAAGGGCGGTCACCTCACCGTTTTCATCGCTTTCCCGGCTGAGAGGAGATACGGTAATCCCCCCCGTTGTGGTGGTCAGGGAGAAAAAGATCAGTTCCCGGGCCATGGCATGTCCTTTGTCATCTTTTACTTTAAAGGTGACAAGGGCATTTTCCGGTTTTGAAGCGGTGGCGGTCCCGGCAACGGCAATATTTGACGGCTGCACAGACACAAATTCAATGGAACCGGTGGCTTCTTCGGCCAGGGGAACGGCAACCATGGCTGTTAGATCGGTGCCCCCTTTTAACACGGTGGCAGTTACCACGTCCTGGGCGCTGCTGCACCCGTTAGAAGTATACACACAAACGGCCCGCCCATTTTCCGACAATACCGATTCTGTAAGCGTTGCACCACATTGGGAGGAAAATTGCACCGTTACCGGTTGATCAAAGGGACTTCCATCTCCATCCACAAGATCTGCCACGATTAAGGCAGTTCCACCATAGGAAAGATTCTCCCCGGGAACGAGACTTGAGGAGAGTACGCCTCCCTGGAAAAAACCATCTATAAAAGCCCCCAGGCGTGTGGAATCGGGCACACCGATTTGAAAGGCAAAGGGCGTTTCGATGACGTATTCACCGGACTGTACAGAAATCTCACCGGCACCGGTGACACTTTCTCCGTCCGCATTTACAGCCACCAGCTTTATTTCAGCTACCCCGTTGGCATCGGTACTGTCGGTGCCATCCGCTGCAACAGAAAAACTCCCCTTGGTGGGGGTTGCCGTCACCAGCTTACCTGGTGCAGGCTTATTTTTATCGTTGTCATAGGTGACGGTAATCTGAAGAATACCGGGATTGCCTTCACTGATTGCATCGGTTTCACTGCCTGTTGCCTCATTAATCAGTTTTACCGAAAAATGAAGATGATTGAGATCCACATCCGGATCGCCAGGAGAACCCGATGAACCGCATCCGGATAGTATAAATATAAACAGGAGACAAAAAAACACATAAATACTTCTTAACTCTATCCGCCCGGCCATTTTTACCCTCATGCAATTTTCCTCTTACCTTCAAGTATCAATCATAAATATCGCGGTTCATCTATTCTCTACGGCAGCAATGGTAAATAATCTGCTTTTTTAATTTTGCATTTTCTGATCAAGCTGTACTATGGTCGGTGTCAGAAAAATCAGCAATTCATTTTTTTTCTCAGTATCTTTATCTGATCTGAAAAGGTGTCCCAGAACGGGGATATCTGACAGCAAGGGAAACCCGGTGGAGCTGTCCGTGGTACTGGTTTTAACAATCCCCCCGATGACAATTGTATTCCCGTCATTTACCAGTAATTCGGTTTCCGCTTCATTGGTGGACAGAGAAGGAATTCCGTCAGTGATGGAATCAAGGTCATTTTTCGTGATATGAACGGTCATGGTGACGCGCTTATCCGGGGTCACATGGGGGGTCACCTCCAGCAAAAGATCAATGTCTTTAAATTTTACCGATGACCCGCCGGTGTCATCTCGTTCAAGGTAGGCATATTCAATTCCCTGCTTTATGCTTGCCTTTTTATTGTCCATGGTTAAAATTCTGGGAGAAGAAACAATTTTAACATCACCCTTGGCCTCTGCTGCTGTCAATTTAGCATTGATTGAAAAAGGCGTTCCAACGACACGATTAAAGGTATAACTGAGGCTGGAATTGGATGTTGCCGGATAGTTCATGGCCACATCAAACCCATAGGTCCCCCCCAGGTCATCTCTGTACACATCCTGGCTGGATACCCCCCATTCAATGCCCAGTTCCCGTGAAAAATCTTTACTTACCTCCACCACCCTTGCGGAAATCATAATCTGGGGGGTGACTGTATCCAGTCGGTTTATCATATTTTTTGCTTCAACAATTTTTTCCCGGACATCCGTTATAAGAATCATGTTGGTCCGGGTATCAACACTGAGCTGCCCCCTTTTGGGGGTGAGAAGTTTTTCCAGATGGGGCTTAATATCTTTTTCAGCATCGGAGTAATTGATGGGAATATACTCTGTGATAAGGGGTTCCAGTTGCTTTTGCTGCTCAATGGCCTTCTGTCTGGCAGCCAATTCTTCCTGGCGTATAGTCAACTCTTTTTTCAAGGTTGCCTGGGTGGCTATGCGGATAATATCGCCCTCTCTTACCTTGCCCAGTCCATTCATTTTCAAGACAAGGTCCAGAACCTGGTCCCATGGAACCGGATTGTCAAGGGTAAGAGTAACATTTCCACTGACATCCTTGTCCACCGCAAAATTCTCGCCACTGATGGTTCGCAAAATCCGAAATACATTTTTAATATCTGTCTCATAAAAATCAAGACTGATTTTTTCTCCTGTGTAAACCGGTTCTTCCCCATTAAGAGCAGCCAAAGGGTCGGCATTGGTTTCCGGTTCTGGAGAAACGGTATTTAACTGAACAGGCTCCTTTAAAGCAGTATTTGAGACAGCTTGTTTCAAGGGAGAAAGGGACGTACCCACAGCCAGGGCTGGTTGTACCCCAGCATTGAATTTTGTTTTTGCCTGTTCAAAACGTGGACCGACCTTTGTGATGGGATCAAAAACAAGCTTTAATTGATTCGAGTCTCTATAAATGCGGTATGGAGTTGGTTGTTTTAAATCAATCAATATACACGACAAGGTCTGACCTGGAATTCCTTGTATCGGCAGTGCCTGGGCCACTGCAGAATTAAAATAGGTCATGATCAGCGGCCGCTGGTGATGGGGAGGAATCAGGGTATTATATAAATAAAGTTTAAGACTATCGTTCCCATCTTTTTGAAGATCATATTTCACAGGCGTCAACGTCTCAACAGTGAGAACAGATTCTCCTGATTCCTTGGCACTGAAACTAATATCCGCAAGTTTTGTCTCTTCATTGGAAAAGATGACTGGTTCCTGGGAAGGCATCGCCAATGGAATATCCCCACCCAAAGGATTTAAGGATGAATCTGAAGAGTCAGGCAAATTTTGAGGAAGTGTTTGCTGGGTAAAAATAACGGTGTTTCCATGGCCGTCTTCACCAAGAACAAAAGGTTGGTCGCTATCGCCGGAAACGTCTTTTTTCGGGGGGGTAGCCAACCTCTTCTTTTCCTGGTATCCGGATTCCATGAAAAACAGGATATTGATACCATTTTCTGTTTCCACCACTTCATACTGAAAATCATCTTGCAACAAAATCTCAATTTTAGCGGTATTTCTATTCTCATCGGCATACAACGCAGAAATTAATTTAACGGGTTCACCCACCAAAGAGATATCTGTAACTGCATCATCAATGCTTGTAGCAGGAAGATATAAAACAACACCATAGGGATCGGTCTGTTTAATGGAAGTATAGACCAATTTACCATCTGCTGACAGGTTAACGGCCGGTTGCTCCGACTTGTATTCCATGCTCGTAACAATTCTTTTTTCAGCATGCATTTTCAAGGAAGAAGTACTGGTTTCCTGCTGTTGTCCAGACAGACAACCCATAAAAAAAAATAGAAATAACACCAGCCCAAAGGCCTTTAAAAAACATGTAAAGTATTTTTCGGAAGTATAAATCATCATAAGCTCCCATCTTCCGTTTTATTTAGTTTCATCTCCTGGGTACGTTTAATTATTTTACCCTTGTAGTCCCTTAATCGTTCCAATATAACAATCTTATCTTTCTGGATTTCCACCACAGTTCCACCATCTCGACCAATATTGGTCCCCAAGCCTACAACATATCCCTTGCCACCTGCCTCCTCCACCATGGCAACACTACCGGCATCAGCATTTATGATGGCGACCAGTTTCATTTGACTGTAATCAAGTTTTTCAAGGGGCGTTAATATCCTTTCTGGTTTTTCCATCAGTTTCACAGGTTCCCCTTGAGCAATCGCCTGCTTTGTTTCAACTTTGATAAGGGGTTCAAAAGGATCTATTTTTCCCTCTCCGCTATACGCTTCAATCTCAGGACTCATATTTTCTTTTTCAGAAGAAAGAGGCGGTTCATTATTTTTCATCACTTCTTTATTTGTTATTTCTTTTGGGGAAGAAGGTGCAGGAAGCTTATCCGATATGGGAACTTTAAAGGCAACTGTCACCACTGTTTTCTCAGGCAAAGGTTGGGCGTTATCGTCTCTGCAGGCAGAAAGGAGAGCGCACAGTATCAACAAAATAGCAAAACCCATTATTTTAACTATGGAATTTATCATTTATTATTTCTTTTTGCCCTTATTTTCTTGTTTTTCAACAAACATATAAGTCACCGCAGTGCAGGTGACAAAAAGGCTTCCTTCCTGCTTTCCGGGCATCATGGTAATATCTTTGATATTAACTATGCGATGAAGACGTGACACCTTATCAAAAAAAGAACCCATTTGATGATATGTACCCTGGACCTTTATATCCACTGGTATTTCAGCATAAAATTCAGTCTTCAGCTCCGACCTGGGTTGAAACAACATAAATTCCAAACCCGAATTATTGCCGGAATTTGAAATTTCTGTCAAAAGAGAAGGAATCTCTTTTTTTTCAGGCAGTGCTGTCATGGCGGAATCAAATCGATTCTGAGCCTCTGCCATCTTTTTAGTAAATTTAGACAGGAGAGCTGCTTTGCTTTTATATAAATCAAGCTGGTTTTTTAAACGAGTTTGTTCGTCAGACAAGCGACTCATTTCTTCATGCCTTGGCATGTAAAAAAAATAGTAGAAAATAGCCCCTACCGTGATAAAGGAGAAAGCACAGATCAATATTCGATGCATTCGAGACATATTGCCCACCTTTACAAAAACAGGTGCAGCCCTTTGCCTGAGAACATCAATAATTTTTTTCCTCTCTGTTCGTTTCATTTATTTATATTTTTTCCACTATTGACATTATGGGCGTTTTTATTTTCTTTTTTATTCCAGCATATTACTTGAAAGGCTTTGATCCGCAAGTCTTTTTTTATTTGTTTCATCTGGAGGGTCTTCAGATCAACACTCGAAAAAAAAGGGGATTTCTCAATAGCGGTCATGAAATCCGCAACGGTTTTATTATCAAAGGCAAGGCCGCTGAGCACCACATTTTTTTCATCGGTTTTCATACTGGTAAGCCACATTCGGTCTGGAATCATAAGTTGACTGATGGATTCAAGGAGCAATACGGGTTGCCGTCTTTTTGCTTCCAGCGATTGGACAATATCCAGCTTAAGCTCGAGATTTTTTAATTTTTTCTTAATTTCATTGACCTTGTCTGCCTTGTCTTTATAGAGGGTAATATCATTTTCTATCCGAATTATATTTTTATGCAAAATATCAATTTTGCGATCCACCCATGTAGTATAGTAGAATAGACTGACAATCATAAAGATCAACAACAAAGAAAAAATGGAGATTTGCTTCCTTATATTTTCTTTTTTCCGTGCGGCCCGAAAAGGCAATAGATTAATTCGTATCATTTATCATTCAACCTTCTCAAAGAGAGTCCCATGGCGATGGAGATTTGGGGTTTGAAGGAAGCCAGAAGTGAAGGAGAAAATTGTTTGGGATTAAAACTTATCCCCTGAAAAGGATCCAAAACAGAGGCTCTGGCGGATAGATCCAATGCTAATGTATCTATAAATCCATCAACAAGAGTGCCACCGCCAGAAACGAGTATTTGTTCAAGCTCTCCCTCGTTTGATTTTGCCAAAGAACTTTTAACGACGGTTTGAATTTCAGAACAGCATATGTGAATCCAATTAGAAAAAATTTCTTTAATGCGTGTTTCTGAAATTTCACCCCCCCTGGCTCCTTCCAGAATTTTTTCAGCCCTGCTTGCAGAACATCCAAGCTCCGACATAATTTCGTCTCGAATCTGCCCAGTCCCCGCAGCGACATCTCGCATCATAAGAGACTGGTTTCCTTTTAAAATATTCAATGATATTTTAGACATGCCCACGTCAATTAAAAGAACCATTTCTTCAGCCACTGGCCGATAAACCATTTCATAAATATTTTGCAGAGCAAAGCTATCCACATCGATGACGCAAGGATTTAAGCCAGCCTGATTAATAAGATCAATATATTCGGCCACAAGATCTTTTTTCACAGCAACCAGAAGAACATTCATCTGGTCATCTGAGAACTCGCTGGTTCCCATTATCTGAAAATCAATATTGACATCTTCAATATCATAAGGGATATATTGTTCTGCTTGAACTCTGATGGAACCAAGTAATTCTTTCTCCGATGCAGTAGGCACTACAATGGTTTTAATAACCACTGAGTAACCACCAGTTGATATGGCAACATTTCTACATCTTATCTTCTGAGTTCGAAAAAGCATACGAATAATCTCGGCCAACGCATCAGGATCCATGATACGCCCGTCTTCAACAAGACCATCCTGGAGATCTGCCATCCCCAATTTATTTAGTACATAACCCTTGCCAGACGACTTTAATTCAGCCACCTTAATACTTGATGATCCAATATCAATTCCTATAAGTTGCTCTTTTTTTCTAAAAATCATAAAGTTAAGCTCAAATCAGTGGGATATTTGGGGGTATGTCTGGCAAAGCTGCCCGTTATCACATAATGGATGTGGTATATTACTAGATTGAGTAAACTCAATCTGAGCGGACTATACAGCACAGGTTAACTCTATCGAATATACGTGTTAAGTCAAGCACAATTGTTAATTGACGTTTTATAATTTTCATGTTTTATGCTAGTTTCGATGATGTATAAAAGGCCAAAATAATTTAAGTGTTTAATTTAATAAATATTAATCGTTTTTAAAATTAAAATTATTAATAAAAAACATGACATGGAATTCCATTATTAACCACACGATATGAGGTTGCCTTCAGACGGCAAAATGACGCAGAGAAACGGAGCAGAAAAAAGGCCCTTCCGCCTGGTAAAATTTTTCACATTTTCCAGCCTGGTGGTGATGTTCACGGCAACCATTGCCCTGTCCGCCATCAATACCCACTGGGTAAAACGCATCCTACAGCAGAAAAATGAAGAATATGCACATCTATTGGTGGAGAACCTTAACCATCAGATATTTATGCAGTTTATCATCCCTGTGGTATTAAAATACGGTAAGGTACAACTCAGGGAAGAAAACCAGTACACCCGCATGGACAGGGTCATCCGATCCACCATCCACAGCTTTAATGTGGAAATGGTCAACATCTATGACCTGAAAAATATCATTTCTTACAGCCTGGACAAGGAAAGAATCGGCAAACAGGAAGCCGGGGGCGCAGCCTATGACAGGGCCATTGACAACCAGTCTTCTTCAAGCCTGGTACGCACCGGTAATTTTTTTCAACTTTTTTTAGGCATTCCCAGCACCACGCGCATAGTCACCTTTGCACCGCTCCGGGCAGAAAAACCCCTGTCAGCCATTTCCGGGCCTGTTTTAGGGGTGGTGGAAATTATACAGGATGTGTCCCGGGACTATGAAAAGATTTTCAAGCTCCAGCTGCTCATCATAATATCCTGCACCTTTATTATGGCTTCCCTTTTTATTGTACTCAGATTTGTGGTGAAACAGGGAGAAATTATTATTGAAAAAAGAGCGGCGGAACGTCTAAAACTGGAAGAAAAACTGCAACGGGCTGAACACCTTTCCGCCATCGGAGAAATGACTGCCGGGGTATCCCATGAAATCCGCAATCCCCTTGGCATCATCAAAAGCTCGGCGGAGCTGCTGCGAAAAAAAATGACAAAACTCAAGGAATCCACCACCATTGTGGATATCATCGTTGAGGAGTCCATCCGTTTAAACAATATCATCCGGGATTTCCTTGACTTTGCCCGCCCCATGACACCGGATTTAAAACCCTGCGCCATGGAGGAACTCATTGAAAAAAATATTCATTTTCTAAAGCCCCAGGCCCAGGAAAAAAACATCCTCATTCAAAACGATATCCAGGGCACCATCCCTCTCATTATGGGGGATGCCAACCGCCTCTACCAGGCACTTTTAAATTTACTGCTAAATGCACTGCAGGCCGTGGACGACGGGCAACGCATTTTGATCTGCCTTAATGCGGATAACACCCATGTACACCTCACCATCCAGGATGAGGGCAGCGGTATCGACCCGGAACAGCTCAAAAAAATATGGACTCCTTTTTTCACCACCAAAGAGCTTGGCACAGGTCTGGGACTTGGCATTGTCAAAAACATCATTGAATCCCACCGGGGAAGCATTCACATTGACAATGCGCTCCCCACCGGAACCCGGGTGACCATTGCCCTGCCCATAACGGAGGAATAAGACATGGACAAAATTCTCATTGTGGATGATGAAAAAAATTATCCCACAATTCTTGGAGAGGTACTCAAAGAAGAAGGCTTTGAACCCGTAACCGCAGCAAGCGGTCTCATGGCCCTTGAAATCCTGAAAAGCGAAGGCATTGATCTGGTATTAACCGATGTAATGATGCCCGGGATGGACGGCATTGAACTACTGGCTCAGATCAAGGAGTTCAATGCCACACTTCCGGTGATTGTGATGACGGCCCACGGCAGTGTTGAAAAGGCAGTGGAGGCCATGCAGAAAGGTGCGTTCACCTATATTTTAAAACCCTTTGACAATGACACCCTGGTGGCACATATTACCAAGGCCCTTGCCATCCATGAGATTGTCAAGGAAAACTCCCGACTCCGGGAAGAAATTTCCACCCGGTACAACTTTGATAACATCATCGGAAAAAGCAAGCCCATGAAAGAGCTGTACAATGTTATCCAGAAGGTGGCGCCCACCAATGCCAGTGTTCTCATTGAAGGAGAAAGCGGCACCGGTAAGGAGTTGGCTGCCCGCTCCATTCATTACAACAGCCTCAGAGGGGAGTTTCCCCTGGTGGCAGTGAACTGCACGGCCTTTGCAGAGTCCCTTCTGGAAAGTGAGCTGTTCGGCCATGAAAAAGGAGCCTTTACCGGGGCTGCCGCCATGAAAAAAGGCCGATTTGAACTGGCAGGTCAGGGAACCCTGTTTCTAGATGAAATCGGAGAACTTCCCACCAGTATCCAGGTGAAACTTTTGCGGGTGCTCCAGGAAAAAACCATTGAGCGGGTGGGGGGTACCACGCCATTGCCCGTGGATTTTCGACTCATCGCCGCCACCAACAAAAACCTTGAAAAAGAAGTTAAACGAGGACATTTCAGGGAGGATCTTTACTATCGCCTCAATGTTGTCAAGGCCGTAATGCCACCCTTGAGGGAGCGGGAGGGAGATATTCCGTTGCTGGTAAACCATTTTATCCAGAAATACGCCCATGAACGCAAGAGCTCCCAAGCCCTGAACGGTGTGGATCCCCAGGCAGCACGCCTTTTGTTTGAATATGCCTGGCCCGGCAACGTAAGGGAACTTGAAAATATCATTGAGCGGGCTGTAATCCTTGCCACGGGAGACAGCATCACCGCGGATGACCTTCCCATGAAACTGAGATCCCCATCCAGCGCCCCTTCAATGCAGCTGGAGGACATACCGGAAAATGCAGGGCTTTCAGAAACCCTCATGGCGGTGGAAAAACGTATGATCAAGAGAGCCATGGCTCTTTCAGGCAATGTTCAAACCCGGGCCGCTGAAATTTTGGGAATCGGAAAAAGCGGGCTGAATCAAAAATTAAAAAAATATGGCATGTAAGCGGTTTATTTTTTTGAACCCGGCCCCGATAAGTTCACAATTATGAACCCGCAAAACCACACGACAAAAACATTTTTATTTAAGATAGTTATGGGCATAATCAAATAGGATCAATCATTTTGAAGTTCAAAATTTTAAACTTTATAGCAAATACTGCCAAAGTCCATGATGAAAAAAAGATTGCACTTTTTTTATATACACCCAGGCAATTCACAGATAACTGCTTTATTTAAAAGCAATTTTAAGAAATAATATTTTATATTATCAAACGACATTGATATTCTTTAAATATTTGGCATGCAATCTGCATTATATAAAATCAAACTAACCGATAAAGTTGGTTTTTCATCTTTTTCCTCCTTTAAAAAAGGCCGACACGTCACAGCGTGTCGGCCTTTTTTAATTTAATGCATCCTTATAGTGACATCCTTCATTTGCCAATTTACTGCTCTTGGAGCAATAATCCCATTGTTCGGGACGTCTTGCTCCAAAAGTGTAAGGACGTCAGATTTTATTGATATACCATTTATCAAGCCCGGATTACTGCTTCTATGAATGCAGTAATCCGAGGAAACGGTCACTTAAAAACAGCCGAGTCCCTAAGTTACTGGGGCTGGTATAAAGAATGCCCTTATTTTCGTTTGAAAATCACGTAGCGGTGTCAGCCACCCGGGACTTGGCCATGGAACTATAAATGGACTGGGCATGATCGGACACAATTTTATTAAAATAAGAAAGCCCTTTGTCCCCCTCCCCGGTCTTTTCCGCCAGAAGCCCCAGATTAAACAAGGCCTCATCCTTCAGGAAATCAGCCTTGCCCTGGGCCACGGCTTTAAACACGGAAACGGCCCTGTCATCCTTTCCAAGCATCTGACAGGTATGTCCCAGGGCCACCTGTATGAGATTGGCCATTACAGGATCATTGGAAAAATCCGCCAGCGCACCTTCATAGAGGGCCAGAGCCTTGTCAAATTTTCCAGCATCATAGCAGATCTGGGCAAACCGAACCTTCCCCATTTTACCGGCACCTGTATTGGGATATTCAGAAATCAGCCGTGTCAAATTCTCCTGAACCGCATCATAGCCTTCTTCGGGTTCCATGGAGGCATAGGTCTCAAGGGCCTGGGCAAGAAGACTGACCGCCTTATCGTCAGAGGATCGGATGCTGTAAAATGTCCCGGAAATTATCAAAACCACCGCCAAAAAGACACCTCCTGCCCATAGGAGTTGTTTTTGATACTCCCGTGCAAGGGCCATTCCCCTGTAAAGAGATTCTATGAACGGATCGGGTTGCTCAAGTTCTTTTTTGCGTGCATTGGAAATTTTCTCTGACATATTCACTCCTCTAGAATTAATGTACATATCATTTCAAAAACTTAGCTCATATTTTTGTAAGATCTCAATAACCTGGGGTCATAAAGCCTGTCTACCCTTTAAACGCCGAATGCTATTCAAACGGATGCCCTGAATGCCCGCACTTATTGAGAACTTACATATTTTTCTATTATTTAGGCAATAAAATTCAAAAAAGGCTTGGGACGTCAACCGTTTGGGACATGGTCACAACTGAAGGTCAATGCGCCCATACTCCCGGATATTAATTTTTTACCACACAAGGGTTTTAAAAATCCACCCACGGTCTCCGTCGGCATGCTCAATATTCAACCAGTCCCCTCGGGTTTGAAGAAGCTTGAATGGCACCCCTTTTTCCACAGTAAATACAATGGCGGAATCGGTGGTGGGTTCTGCGCGAACATTGCAATCATCCTTTAGACTGATAACCGAAGGGACATTACCCACAAGGGAATTGTGAATCCAGGCTTTATCGCCTTCAAAATCCTTAAAATGAACCCAGCCCTCTTTTTTTCCCAGCACAATAAAGGGATTATACTTTTCCACCTGCCACAGGATATCATAGCCGGTACCCGGTCCTGATCGAACATTGGCAATCTTTGCAATAACGGTGAGTCGCTCTTGTGCCAGAGACACCGCGGGCAGTACCAGCAACTGCAACAGCAGCATTGTAAAAATAAAAAGTTGCAGAAAGCCCTGGCCTGTAAGTTTTTTGAACATAAATTCAGAAACCTTCATTCTTGTCTCCCACTCGTTGTCATGGCCGCATATACAGCCTTATAAAAATTTTTTTATCAAAATCCCAGAAGCGATCCGCCCTGGTAAACCAGAAAAGAAAACCCCCATGCAATGGTTGTGGTGTATACCAGATTAAACCAGGCCCAACCTGCCGAAGTCTCCCGCCATATGGTAAAAATAGTGGCAAGACAGGGCACATACAACAAAACAAACACCATCATGGACAGTGCCGATAATGGGGTCATGCCTGATTTCTTCAAAGCCGCCTTTAATGCATCGGACTCACCATCGCCGATGCCGTACAACACCCCCATGGTGCTCACCACCACCTCTTTTGCCACCAGACCTGTAATCAGAGCAACCCCGCATCTCCAGTCAATGCCAATGGGACTGAACAGCGGCTCCATGGCTTTACCCAGGGTGCCGATGAAGGAATGGGCCACCTGTTCCTGGTTTTTCATTTTTTCCAGATCTGAAATTCTTTCAGCCATGTCAGGGGGGGGGGCCACACTCGGCGGGGTAACCTGGTCTCCGGCAGATACCGTGTCGGTGGCCTGGGCGGTTATTTTTTCAATTTCACCGGCGTAGTCCATGGTATAATTTTCCAGACGGGGAAAGGTGGACAATGCCCAGATGATGATGGAACCCACCAGAATCACTCCTCCCATTTTTTTAAGAAACATCTTGCTGCGGTCCCACATGTGAATCACAAGACTCTTTGCCATGGGAACCCGATAGGGGGGCAGTTCCATGACAAAGGGAGCATCCTGGCCTTTTAAAAGGGTGGAACGAAACAAGCGTCCTGACACAATGGCCACCACAATACCGATGAAATAAAGTGCAAAAATCACGGTGCCGGCCCGGGCCCCAAAAAAAGTCCCGGCCAAAATAATGTACACCGGAAGACGGGCCGAGCAGGACATGAAAGGGGTAATAAGAATGGTAAGGATTCGATCTTTTCGATTTTCCAGGGAACGGGTGGCAATGATGGCAGGCACATTACACCCAAATCCCATGAGCATGGGAATAAAAGATTTTCCATGCAGACCCACCATGTGCATTACCCGATCCATGAGAAAGGCCGTCCGGGCCATGTAACCGGTGTCCTCAAACAGGGCAATACAGAAAAAAAGGATGAGAATATTGGGCAGAAAAACAATAACGCTGCCGATGCCGGCCACAATACCATCCAGAAACAGGTCTTTTAGCAGACCTGAAGGGAGCAACATATCAAGTCGGGCGGATAAAAATCCCACTCCGGACTCAATCCATTCCATGGGATGCGCCCCCAGGGAAAATGTCAGCTGGAACATGGCCCAGATGAAAAATATAAAAATGGGAAATCCCAGGAAACGGTTGGTCAGCACCAGATCGATGTTTCTGGACATATCCGCCCGTTTCCGGGGAGACAAGGTAACCACCTCTTTGACAATGCCGGCAATAAATCCGTAACGATCGTCGGTGAGGACAATTTCCGGATCATCATGGAAAATTTTTTCCAGACGAGAACGACTCCGGGCTGCCATCTGGTTTATTTTTTCTTCCAGCTCCGGCGAGAGTTCCTCCAGACTTTTTTTCACCATCTGATCCGATTCCAGTAACTTAATGGCTGTCCAGCGCACCGGATGGGGATGATGGTCATGGAATTGGGCTTCCAGCACCTGAATCAACTCTGAAATCAGGGTTTCAATGTCCCGGTTGTATTTAACCTTTCTGCCGGATTTCCCCCCGGGGGAGGACTGAGCCTCATGAATGGCGGTTTCCACCAGCGTATCCATGCCCTGGTCTCGGTTACCCACGGTGAAAATCACCGGTACATCCAGAAGCATGGACAAACGCTCGGCATCAATGGTGATCCCCTTGGACCGGGCAAGATCGGCCATATTCAGGACAAACACCACCGGTCGATCCAATTCCATGATCTGCATGGCAAGGTAGAGGCTTCTTTCAAGATTGGCCGCATCAATGATGTTCACCACCACATCAGGCTTTTCCTCCAGAATGAAATCCCGGGCCGCAATCTCTTCAATGGAGAAAGGGGTCAGACTGTAGGTACCCGGCAGATCCACAACCTTTAACTGATGTTCGCCCCATTTCAGTGTACCCTCTTTTTTTTCCACCGTCACACCGGGCCAGTTTCCCACCTTCTGTTGGGCCCCGGTGAGGTTATTAAAAATGGTGGTCTTGCCGGAATTGGGATTACCGGCCAGGGCCATGGTCAGTTTTTTCATGGATGTTTCACCGCTTTCACATGTTCAACCATTATATTGGCCGCCTCCTCCACCCGAAGTGAAACGTGATACCCCTTGACAATCAACTCCAGTGGGTCTTTAAGTGGGGCATATTTTTCAACATAAATACGGGTTCCACGATTAATCCCCATTTCCATAAGTCGGCGGCGGAGAACAGATTCTCCCCCCACCCGGACAATAATGCCTTCCTGCCCCTGCTTCATGGCACTTAAGGATATTTTTTCCTCCTTTTCCATGGGATCATAACCGGCAATGCGGGGGATGTCCGAATCTATTTCAGGCGGGGCATGGTGAACAAAAATTTTCTCCGCCAGTCCATGGCAGATGGCAAAACGGCTATCACCTGTGGCCACCACCATTTGACCACCACCCTGGGAAGCCACCACTTCAATGCGATCCCCACACCTGAGTCCCATGGAGGAGAGCCGCATCTGAGCCCGGCATCCTCCTTCAAAGGATTTAATAATACAGGTTTCTCCCTGCCGGGCACGACAAAGGGGCATGAGCAGTTCCCGGGTACTGAGGCATTTTGAACAGATACCATAAATTTCCATGCGATGCTGGAGCATGTGAAATCCATAAGCGGCTGCCACATGGGCCTGTTTCTGTTCCAGCACTTCATCCTTGAATTCAAGAATATCCCCGCATTTCACACAGACCATATGGTCATGGTGCATCCCCAGATGCCGGTGTTCATAACGCCTGGGACCGGACTCAAACTGCACCCTGTCGGCAAACCCGAACTGACACAGCAATTCCATGGTTTCTTCCACAAAATCACTGTCCATGTCATTGCCATCTTTTTTGAGAAGCGCTGTGATTTCCTGGCAGGTGAGATGCTGTTCTGTTTTTAAAAAACAATCCAGCACCTTAAAGCGTTTCTCAAAGGCATCCACCCCTTCTTTGTGAAACAACTGCTTAAATTGTTTTTTTTCCTGTTCATGTCTGCTATTCATAGACCCGGTCCTGTTGTTAATTCAGAGTAAATATTCGGCCAGTACACCAGATTTACCTAATTTTGGCCTGCTCGCCCAGCAATGATATGCTAGGCAATCCCCAATACGGGAATCCGGGGTGCTGGCCAAACATTTACGTAGATAAAATGCGTTTTTAAATTATTACAGGCATGAACAGATGTCAACATGCGCCTTCCAATGAAGGCCCAACACATGGAAACAGTTTCAATGACAGCATCAACAGATTTTACCTCTTTTCTTAACACCCCCGTAACCATCAGGAACATCTGTCTTCCCAACCGACTGTTACTGGCCCCCATGGCAGGGCTGGGGCACATGGCCTTCAGAAAACTTGTGTCGGAATTTGGGGGATATGGACTGCTGTTCACCGGCATGTGCAGTGCCAAGGCAGTCCCCCATGAAAATCCTTCGGTATCCCAGGTATTTACCTGGCGAAAAGCAGAGCTGCCTCGACTGGTGTGCCAGATTTTCGGCCCCGATCCCATCAGCATGGCCCGGGCAGCCCAACGCATCGAAAAAGAGGGTTTTTTCGGGGTGGATCTCAATTTCGGGTGTGCCGTATCCGCCATCTGCAAAAAGGGAAGCGGAGCCATCCTTTTAAAAACCCCGGACCGGGCCGTTGAAATTGTCCGACAGGTGCGGCTGGCGGTGTCCATTCCTCTCTTTGTTAAATTTCGCACCGGTTGGGAAAACAATGTTTCAGCAGCGGCGGATCTGGCCCGGCGGTTTGAAGATGCCGGGGCTGATGCCCTGGTCTTCCATCCCAGAATCGCCCCGGACAGACGCTCCCGTCCCCCATTGTGGGATCACATCACCCAGGTGAAACAGGCGGTGTCCATTCCTGTATTTGGAAACGGCAACCTGTTTGAAAGGACTGACTGCGAGACCATGCATCAGCGCACCGGATGCGACGGTTTTTCCATCGGCCGCATGGCCGTGGCCCGGCCGTGGCTGTTTGCCCAATGGTCCAAGGGATTTGTTCCCGATGAACACACCGATTTTAATACGGCCCTGAGGATGACCCAGCTGTTAATGCAATACCACGAGGAAAGAACCGCCGTGAAACTGTTTAAAAAATATGTGCCTTATTTTGCCGCAGGATTCAAATTCGGCCACGCCATCTGCAAAGAGATATTAAAGGGAGAAAGCATGGCAGAGATCCAGGAAATCATTGACCGCATTGCCGACAAGAATCCGGAAGTATCCCTGCGGCCCAATCTTCACCTCTTCTGTTGATCGGCCATGATACTGGACAATTGCGCCATTAATGGACCCAGCTGCTCCCTGTGTTCCGGCGGCACCATGAACACCGGTGCCCTGGAATTATTTATGAGATGGGCCGAAAGGGGGGAAACGTCTCCGGTTCCTTCATTCTCACGCTGTGAATGCCACAAAATCATGTCCGTCAAATTCCCGGATATTCCCCGGGCATCAAGGTGTTCCACCACCTGCATGAACAGGTTATTCAAGGTAAGCACAAGGGGTGGCATCTGTGCATAGCCCAGCTGACGGCACTGAACCTGGGATAAGAGCATGCGGCAGGCCAAGGGCCTTGTTTCATAGATGGTGCACATGTCTTCCCGGAGCAGGGGGCAAGTCCCCCAGGCGGGATCATTTTCTTCCTCCGGGGGTTCCTGCCCGGCAAGGCACAGGGCAGCCATGTTGTTAATGGTATACCCCGGTTGAAATCGTTTGCCAGCACGGCCCTTTAACGCCCTTTCCTCCAGGCGTTTTTTTTCTTTTTCACCCATGCCGTTCACCATAAAGGCATACTCCAGTGAGGTCAGGGTGACATTACAGGTGCAGCAGGCAGAACACCCTTTTTCACACACCATTCCATGTTCACGGGTATATTGTTCATGGAGCAGGTAAATCCGCCCCAGCACTTCAGCTTTGTTTTCCAAGATAATCTTCCTTTTCGGGGGTGATCATAACCCACTATCGGCATATTTTTTTATGAAGGATCAGACCTGACCCCATTGGCCCGCCAAATATGACAGGTGCCCATGATGTGATCAAACCCGAAGGCCATATCTGCTTACCGACGAAACAAACATGGAAAATGGTTTAGTACCACCCCCAACGAGTGAACGACGCTGCCTCGCATCGTCGGTTGACTTTTCGCCCTTTTTTTACCATACTTATTTTCTGGAATAAACAATGAAAAAAAGGCTCTGGGGTCTGGGTGTCGACAGCATAGTCCCCAACGGGCACCCGGTCCGGGGCCAGATCGCGTGCACGTCGGGAGACGGAGGTTTACTGCCATGTATGCTATATGAAAAGGCAGCCTCCAAGGCAACCTCAGCAGAGCCGCCCCCCCCGATGGTCAATAGGAACCGGACAATCGAACTGTCTACAGTTCCGGTCCGGGCCCATTGCCCGTCGGGGGGGGCGGCGGCGGTATAATGCCATTTGGCTCCGCGTCTACGACCCTATATTTGTTGTGTCCAACAGGACATGCCCGTTTTATATGAAACTCCGTATAAAATACTGCAATAATTAGAGTTTCATTTTTCGTTGTGGCAGGTGCCTACTGCCATATATGTTTATATATTAAAGGAGATTTTCCATGACAAGCACCGTTTATATAACCGACTTCAAGGCAACCTCCAGGGAAAACCTCCCTGAAAAACTCACAAGACTGCTGCAGGAAGCAGGCATTGACGGCATACTAAACAAAGATGACTTAACAGCCATTAAGCTTCACTTTGGAGAGAAAGGAAACACGGCGTTCATTCGCCCCCCCTACATCAGAAGCATTGTAAAGGCCGTAAGACAAAAAAAGGCAATCCCCTTTTTGACAGACGCAAACACCCTTTATGCCGGGGCACGCAGTGACACCCCCACCCACATCAAGACCGCAATTGAAAATGGCTTTTCCTTTTCCAGCATGGACGGTGCCCCCATTATCATTGCCGACGGTCTGAGGGGAAAAAGTGACAAGGCCGTTAAAATCAACCAGAAACATTGCAGGCAGGTATATATTGGCAGTGAAATCCTCTCCGCCGATGCCCTGATATCTGTGGCTCACTTTAAAGGCCACGAGTTGTCTGGCTTTGGGGGCACCTTGAAAAATCTTGGCATGGGATGCGCTTCCCGGCGGGGAAAACTGGATCAGCATTCCACGGTGAGTCCCAAGGTAAAACGAAAAACATGTATCGGGTGCGGGGAATGTGCGGCCCATTGTCCTGTTGAGGCCATTGCCATTGAGGAAGCAATTGCGGCCATTGATCCGAAAAAATGCATCGGATGCGGAGAGTGCATTATCCGCTGCCCCACAAGTTCGGTGAACATTCGCTGGAACCAGACCATCCCGGTTTTTCTGGAAAAAATGATGGAATATACGCTGGGGGTTCTGAAAAACAAGCAGGGAAAATCCCTTTTTATCAACTTTATTTCAGATATTTCTCCGGCCTGTGACTGCCTGCCATACAATGATGCTCCCATTGTAAGGGACATCGGCATTGCAGCATCCACCGATCCCGTTGCCCTGGATCAGGCCTCGGCGGACCTTGTGAATGCCGAAGCTGCCCTTCCCGGATGCTGCCTGAAGCACAACCTTCTGCCGGGGGAGGATAAGTTCAAGGGGCTTTACCCCCAAGTCCCCTGGGAACTTCAACTGAGTTATGGAGAAACCATTGGGTTGGGGTCCCGAAAATATACCTTGAAACGCCTGGAAACATTATCCTGGGACAAATAAGGGGGGAACAGACACCAGGGTCCCCGGGGCATGGGGCATGGCCACCTCCACCGGAAGATCGGGGGTGTTCAGGCGTTCCTGGAAGGTTTGAAGGGCTTGTGCGGGGGTATTGTTTTCATGGCTGAGATGGGCCAGAAATACATGACGCAGGCTGTCATCCCGGACTTCATTGACCAGATCACCAGCGGCAGCGTTGGAAAGGTGTCCCAAACGACTTCTCACCCGCTGCTTTAAATACCAGGGATAGGGACCCCGGGTGAGCATGTCCGGATCATGGTTGGCCTCCACATACAGAAGTGAACACCCTCTTAGATGGTTTTTCACCAGATGGGTGGCCACCCCCAGATCCGTGGCAAGACCAAACTTAACCCCCCCATGCTCCAGTGTAAACCCCGAGGGGTCTGCTGCATCATGGGAGATGGAAAAAGGATCTATTTTTAGATCACCAATGTGAAAACTGACCCCGCATCTGAAATCCTGAACATCATGGAGGGTGCCAAGTTTTTGTGAAGCCGCCTGAAGGGTCTGCCGGTTAATGTAAAGCGGAATATTATACCGGCGGCTCAAGATCCCCGCACCCCGGATATGATCGGTGTGCTCATGGGTGATCACCACAGCGGAAAGCATCTCCGGGGAAAGTCCCTTTTCAGCCATACGCCGTTCCAGTTCAATGCCGGAAAGACCGGCATCAACCAGAACCGCACTGTCTCCACCGGAAACAAAAACGGCATTACCCTTGCTGCCACTGGCAAGGGAACAGACACTGAGCCCCGGGGTATTCATTATTCCGTGACAGTTACAGCTTTATGGCTGAGACGAATCTTGCCGTCCCGGGTAATATCAAGCACTTTTACCTTGATGATATCCCCTTCCTTTACCACATCGGTGACCTTTTTCACCCGGTGGTCGGCCAATTCAGAGATATGTACCAGTCCATCGGTGCCGGTTTTGATACGCACAAAGGCACCGAAATCCATGGTTTTAACCACTTCGCCCTCATAGACACCGCCGATTTCAGGGTCCATGCCGATGTCATTTACAATCCTGCAGGCGGCTTCGCCATCTTCCTGGTTTGTAGCGGCAATCTTCACAAGACCTGTGTCATCCACCTCAATGACGGTGTTGGTGTCCGCCTGGATGGAACGGATCATTTTACCACCAGGGCCGATGATTTCCCGGATCTTGTCAGGATTAATCTTAACGACAATAATCTTGGGGGCATGGGGGGACATCTCCGTTCTGGCCGCATCAAGGGTTGTCAGCATGCGATCCAGAATATGAATCCGCCCTTCCCTTGCCTGGGTCAGGGCCTTTATCAGCACATCCCGGGAAAGTTCTCGGATTTTAATGTCCATCTGAAGGGCGGTGATACCGGTACGGGTACCGGCCACTTTGAAATCCATGTCCCCGAAATGATCTTCATCCCCAAGGATATCAGACAGGACCACTGTATTATCTCCGTCCTTTACAAGCCCCATGGCAATACCGGACACCGGTTCTTTTATAGGAACACCACCGTCCATCAGGGCAAGGGTACCGGCACACACCGTTCCCATGGAGGAACTGCCATTGGATTCCATGACTTCGCCCACAAGGCGGATGGTGTACTCAAAATCTTCTGTATCCGGCAATACCCGCTCCAGGGCCCGGGTGGCCAGATTTCCATGGCCCACATCCCGCCTGCTGGGACCGCCAGGGCGTTTACACTCGCCCACGGAATAGGGAGGAAAATTGTAATGGAGCATGAAGGCTCGGGTCTCTTCCCCGCCAAGGGTTTCCACCCGCTGCTCATCCCGGCCGGAGCCCAGGGTCAAGGTGCCAAGTACCTGGGTTTCTCCCCTGGTAAACAAGGCGCTGCCATGGGGTCGGGGCAGATTTCCCACTTCACAGGTAATTTCCCTGACCTCATCAAAGGGGCGGCCATCAATGCGTTTGTTTTCATTCAACACAATGTCCCTGCAGATGGTTTTCACAAGGCCAGAAAAAAGATCTTTGATATCACGGACCCTGTCGGCATAATCCTCTCCCAGCGCTTCAATCAGGTCGGTCTTCACCGTATCAAGGGCTTTGTTACGTGCCATTTTTCCCTGGGTCTGAACTGCTGAATGAATTTTATCACCCGCCAAGGTTTTGATTTTTTCAAGAAGAGTTTCATCCACCTCCGGGGGGGCGATCACTCTTTTTTCTTTGCCCATGGCCGCCTGGAGGGCTTCCTGGATATCAATGAGGGGCTGCATGGCCTGGTGACCAAAGAAAATAGCATCCAGCATCTCTTCTTCAGATACCATGGCAGCACCGCCTTCCACCATGATCACACCGGTTCTGGAGCCGGCAACCACAAGTTCTATGTCACTTTCCGCCAGCTGTTCCACGGTGGGGTTGGCCACATACTCGCCGTTAATGCGCCCCACACGAACCCCTGCAATGGGTCCGGCAAAGGGAATGTCAGAAAGGCCAAGGGCAGCCGATGCGCCGATAAGCGCAAGGGTGTCTGGCTCATTTTCCTTGTCCATGGACAGTACTGTGGCAATGACCTGGGTTTCAAAGTTATACCCCTTATCAAACAAAGGACGAATGGGACGGTCAATGAGGCGGCAGGTCAGGGTCTCTTTCTCACTGGGGCGACCGATTTCCCGTCGGAAATAATTTCCCGGGATTCTGCCTGCTGCATATATTTTTTCCTGATATTCCACGGTGAGAGGCAGAAAACTTGCATCCGGTTTGGGATCTTTGGCACTCACGGCTGTTACCAGCACCATGGTATCGCCATACTGCACCACCACAGAGCCCGATGCCTGCTTGGCCATTTTTCCGGATCGAATACTGAATTCTTTGTCATTAAGTTGGGTTTTAAATACTTGTTCCATAAATTCTCCTGTAAAAAAGGGCGGTTCTAAAAGCATCTTTATACAGAATAAACCCGCACATCCACCATCAGGAAGACCTGCATGGTGCATGTGCGAACTTATTCAGGCATCTGCCAAAGAATTACCGCCCGTTAATATTTATCATACCGACACCTGTATATCAGGTGTCGGCGTTTGGTTCTTCAGGGATCTGTTTTACGCAAATGACCCGTTTTCTCCTTGTGAAGCAACTTGAAAAGAGATCATCCAAGCTGCAGGGAAAAACCCGGGACCACCGCATTTTAATTTCAATCACCTTATGTGTAATTGAAGAACGTGCCCCTTATCTTCTTATCTTCTCAGCCCCAGTCTTTCAATGAGGGTTCTATATCTTGCAATATCTTTTTTCTTAACATAGTCCAGAAGACGACGTCTGCGACCAACCAGAATCAAGAGCCCTCTTCTTGAGTGATGATCTTTCTTGTGTATTTTAAGATGCTCCGTCAGGTAACTGATGCGATGGGTTAAAAGTGCCACCTGCACCTCCGGCGAACCGGTGTCCGAATCATGGAGCTTAAAATTTGCAATCATTTCTTCTTTGTTTTCTGCCAGTAAAACCACGGTAATACTCCTTATTTGGAATAAATTAATACGGGGCATTCATCCAACACACGGCCCTTTGCTGTGTTATCTGTCATCCAATATTCCATTCAGAAAAACAGATAAACGGACATCGCTGGAATCCCCCTGCCATTGAATTTGCCTCCAGATATATCCTCCCGGGACAAAAACAGTTTATACTATCGACTAATCCATAAAAACACAACAATAATTATATGCCTGGGTACGGACATCATACTCAACGATGGCTGCAAGGCATCCATGTGGACCAAGTATTCGAAGGAAATTATCTTCACCGGCGGCGGCATGGGCCCAGAAAGATGGCCCGGGAAGCAGATCACCCAAAGGCTGCCCAAAACCAATTTTTTTCAGCATGGGTTCATCGGCAGAAATGCCGGGCAAATTGGAAACAGCCTGGGCCATGGGAATGACCTGTTCATTGAAGGATTTGTCATCCATCTGTTCAAGTCCGGAAAGAGAGATGGTTTTATCAAGGGAAATGCCACAACAAGATGTCCGGCACAGACTTGCCAGATGGGCACCGCAACCAAGATAGACACCGATATCCCTTGCCAGGCTTCGAATATAAGTACCGGAAGAACAATGTACATTGATTTCAACCATGGGAAGATCCAAGGCTGTGATATCGATATTATATATTTCAATATCCCTGGCAGGCTTTTCAACGGGCCTGCCCTGGCGGGCCAGGCGGTAAAGGGGAACGCCCTGGTGCTTTAACGCAGAATAGATCGGGGGGATTTGCTTTTGGGGGCCTTTAAACCGGGCCACCACCTCTGCCACCCTGGTCCCGGAGATGGCATCCACACCAACATCTCCCACAGATGCCGTCATTTTGCCCTCGGCATCAAGGGTGTCGGTCTCCACACCAAGGTAGACGCCGGCTTTATAGGATTTTTCTCCACCCAAAAGAAAGCGTGAAAGGCGGGTTCCCTTATTTATACCACACAGCATTACACCGGTGGCAAAGGGATCTAGGGTACCGGTGTGACCTATTTTATTCACCCCGGACCGTCTTTTCAACCGAGCCACCACCCGGGCCGAAGACATACCTGCAGGCTTGTTAACGGCAATAATGCCGTCCATCACTGGGGTCAATGGTCATCCTTTAATGCATCATCAGAAAAACTTCCCTTGAGCAGACTGTCAATGCGACTGCCCCGATCAAAGGATGCGTCATGGATGAATTTCAAATCAGGCATGTATCGCAGACCAAGCTTGGGCGCAAGACTTTTTTTAATAAATCCGCAGGAACTTTTAAATCCTTCCAGAGCCTCCTGAACCCGTTTTTCATCCCCGAAAACAGAGAAGTAAACATAGGCAATCCGCAGATCCGGTGTCAGTTTAACCCCGCTGATGGTTGCCATCTCAATCCGTGGATCCTGTATTTTTTTGGTCATCAGCTCGGTGAGGGATGACTGAATCTGCACCCCCACCCGGTCTGCCCTTGGATATGGTTTCATTTATTTTATCTGCTCCAGCGTGGCTTTTCGTTCTTCGATCTCATAACACTCAAAAATGTCGCCCATTTTGATATCATTGTATTTATCAAGACCAATACCGCACTCATACCCCTGGGCCACCTCTTTCACATCATCTTTAAAGCGCCGCAGGGAAGCCAGTGTAGATTTACATTTCACAACACCATCACGCAACAGGCGGATCTTGTCTCCCCTTGTCATTTTCCCGTCCAGCACAAAGGAACCGGCCACAGTGCCCTTATTGGGAATTACAAAGGTTTCTCGCACCTCAGCACGTCCCAGGATATTCTCATGGAAGGTGGACGGCATCAAGCCGGTGAGAGCGGCCTTGATATCGTTGATGACATTATAAATAATGTCATAGAAACGCATATCAATGTTCTCTTCTTTGGCAAGATCTCTCACCTTTGGGGTGGGCCGAACGTTAAATCCAATGATAATGGCATCGGAAACCGCTGCAAGGGAAACATCAGACTCGTTAATGGCACCGGTACCGGAATGGACGATTTTGATATCCACCTCTTCCTGGGTCAATTTCATCACCGAATCATTCAGGGCTTCAAGGGATCCATGAACATCCGCCTTGATAATAAGTTTAAGCTCCCGGATGTCATCGGCACCCATGTTGGCAAACAGTTTTTCAAGGTTGGCCCGGCTCTTTTTGGCAAGTTCTTTGGCCCGTTCTTTCTGCATGCGGTGCTCACTGATCTGCTTGGCATCTTTTTCAGATGAAAGGGCTACAAATTCATCTCCAGCCTCGGGCACACCGCTCAATCCCACAATTTCCACCGGGGTACTCGGGCCCGCCTCGGTGACAGTCTGGCCCACGTCTCCGATCATGGTACGAATTTTTCCGGAATGCAGACCACAAACCAAGGGGGCACCCGCTTTCAGGGTTCCCTGCTCCACCAGCACCGTGGCCACAGGGCCTCTGCCGGCATCCAGTCGTGCCTCCACCACATGACCCATGGCAGGGCGGGTGGGATTGGCTTTGAGTTCAAGAACTTCTGCCTGGAGGAGTATCATTTCAAGGAGTTCATCAATGCCGGTTTCCGCCTTGGCCGACACCCTGGCAAAAATAACATCACCGCCCCAGTCCTCGGAGACCAGACCGTGTTCTGACAACTCCCGCATGACCCTTTCAGGATCGGCATCGGGTTTATCCATCTTGTTCACTGCCACAATCACAGGAACCTTGGCCGCCTTGGAGTGGTTGATGGCCTCTATGGTCTGGGGCATGACCCCGTCATCGGCTGCCACCACCAAAACAACAAGATCCGTCACCTGGGCACCCCTGGACCGCATGGCCGTAAAAGCGGCATGACCCGGGGTATCAAGAAAGGTAATCACCCCCTTGGGGGTCTCCACACTGTAAGCACCGATATGCTGAGTGATACCACCTGCCTCACCGGTGGTGATTTTGGATTTACGAATGACATCCAGCAAGGACGTTTTACCATGATCCACATGGCCCATGATAGTCACCACCGGCGAGCGACTGATGAGATCATCGGGGTTTTCGTCCACATGAAGGTCCATGAGCAGATCCTCTTCAAAGGAAGCTCTTTCAACTTCATAGTCAAATTCTGCGGCCACAAGAGCTGCAGTATCATAATCGATGGTCTGGTTCACCGTTGCCATGACGCCCATGCCCATGAGCTTTACGATCATCTCATTGGCTTTGATCCCCATGCGTTTGGCAAGTTCTGAAAGCTCAATGGTGTCATCAATCTTAACCCGGCGTTTAATGGCCTTGGGGATAGTAATCTGGGTCTTCTGTGCCTTTACTCGCTGTTTATTACGGGCATCCTTTTTCCGTCCTTTTTTCCCGCCACGGCCGCCATCGTAAAGATCTTTTCCTTCAACCACAGATCTTTTTTTACGGGGATTTCCCTTGGGTATGCTCCCTGGACCATCAGCCTGGTCCCATTTCTTGCGTTTGTCCTTTTTAGGTCTGGCTTTACCTGAGACATCTCCTCCCACGGGCATTTCACCGGGATCCACACGTGATGAAACAATCCTGGCATTGGGATTGGATTCAGATGGCCTTGCAGCAGAAGGCTTACTTACCCTTTTTCGGTACTTTGGTACATCCGCTGCCACAGTCGTACTAGCTTCCTTTTTTCGAGCAGGGGGAATAACAGGGGGCACGGCAAGTTTAATAATTTTTGCCGGCTCAGATTTTTTCATTTTCTTTTTGCGACGGCGTTTTTTATCACCGGCATCGGAATTGTCGCTATTGTCTTCAGTCTCAGAACCATTGTCGTCGTCAACTATATCCAGGGCACCGCCCTCCTCTTTGGTCTCGTCTTTGGTATTATCCATCGTTGGTGTTGTTTCTTGATCAGGTATGGTTTTTTCCACCGGAGACTGATTTTCCTTGATGGTTTTAACCCTATCATCAGGAGAAGATGGCTCAGGATCAGGTGTCACTGCTTCAAAAGGCTCTGAGACAGTGGAAGCAGGTGCCTCTTCAGCAGTATCCACAGGCGAAGACGTTGGTTCACTTACGTCTTTGGCAATGACCTCTGCAGGTTTTACCGGCACGGAAATGACTCTGGCAGGGGCGGACTTCTTCTTGGGTCTGGAATTTTTAGATCCCGGAGAAGCGTTTTTCTTTAATGAGGACTCTGCAGAATTTTCATTTTCTGTTTCAGCAGATGATTCCTTCACAGCTTCTTCTGGTCGGGCTTCAGGAGGAAGGGAAGGTGTTTCTTCAGACCCATTGGCATCTAGGGAGGTGTCAGATTTCAAAACCCCATTTTCCCGGGAATCTGTATCCCCAGGGGCAGCACTTTTTTGTTTTGCCTGTCCGGATTCTGTCTCTGAAATGGCTTTTAAGGAAGCCGAACCCGGTTTCACATCATCACCAGCAGACACATCTGCGTCTTTTCCTTTAACAGCTGCGGCCGCTCCTTTAACAGCTGCGGCCGCTTCTTTTTTCATGGGTTTGCGTCTTCGAATAACAGAAGGTTTCACCCTGGTCTCTGCCCGTTTATTCTTTTGCCCGAACATGCTTGCCTTAACCTTGCTGACGTCCTCATCTTCCAGAGAACTCATATGGCTTTTCACTTCAATATCCAACGCCTTCAGCTTTGTAAGGAGGGCTCTGTTCGTCAAATTAAGCTTTTTGGCCAGCTCATATACCCTGATTTTTGCCATCCGTTCCCCCAAGTATTCTCTCTTTTTATTCTGTTTATAAGGCTTATTTCACTCAACTTTCCAGATTTAAGCCTGTAAAAGGTTGAGCCTGCGGGGTCAGGCTTGTATTATGATCCTTTTTAGCGATCAGCATGTGCTGCCGAAAAAAACTGCCATAATACAAGCCTGACCTGACCCCGTTTATATCAACCGGGAAAGTCGAGTTATTTTACGTCATCTGCTTCATCATCGTCATCATCATCTGATTCGGAGACAGAGATTTGAGCGTCACTTTCCGCAATCTCCTGTTCAATGTCATCCGAGGAAGTTAGCTCAACGGGTACCGCTTTTCCTCCGGAAGCAATTTTCTGTGCATCCTCAATCAGCTGTGTCACATCCGCTTCTGGAAGTTCAAGGATAGACACAAGGTTTTCTTTCCCGCCGGATGCAACATCTGCAGATGAGCAGAACCCATTTTTATACAATGCCTCCGCCATGGACAGGGTGACATGGGGGATATCCATCAAAGAATCATATCCCTTTTTAAGACTGCGGCTGTATTCATCTTCACTCATCACTTCAAGGTGCCAACCGGTGAGGCGGCAGGCAAGACGGACATTCTGACCGTTTTTCCCAATGGCAATGGAAAGATAATCATCAACAACGATGATCTCCATGTTTTTGTTATCTTCATCGATGATCACCCGCGCGACTTCAGCAGGTGCCAGGGCGTTACACACAAATTTGGCCACATCGGGATTCCATTGAACAATGTCAATTTTCTCCCCCCGGAGCTCCTGAACAATGCTCTGCACACGGTTGCCCTTCATACCCACACAGGCACCCACGGGATCCACATCGGAATCCGTTGAACTCACAGCAATCTTTGAACGAACACCGGCTTCCCTGGCTGCACCTCGTATGGTCACGATGGACTCGGCAATCTCCGGCACTTCGGTGGCAAATAGCTTCACCAGAAATTCCGGATGGGTCCGGGACAAGAGAATCTGGGAACCCCTGGCATCTTCGAGAACATCCAGCACATAGGCCCGGATGCGATCCCCCCGGCGATACATTTCCCGGGGAATCTGTTCCCGGGAGGTCAGTATGGCCTCTGCTTGACCAAGGTTCACAATGATATTTCCCCTATCCACCCGCTGGACAATACCATTTATAATTTCACCCTTTTTATGAATAAAATTTTCATAAACCGCACTTTTTTCAGCTTCTTTCATCTTCTGGATGATGACCTGCTTTGCCGACTGGGCCGCAATACGTCCAAAAGAAGATGTATCCACCTTGATTCCTAGGCTATCCCCGATCTCACATTCGGCATCATAGCCAAGGCCCTCTTCATAGGTCAATTCAATATCAGGATCCTGAACATTTTCAACAACTTCTTTAAACTGAAAGACATCAACTTCGCCGGTTTTATCATCATAATGAACTTCAACGTCCGCCCGTGGCCCCAGTTTCTTTCTGGCAGCTGACTCAATGGCTTCTTTCAGGGTAACAACAAGTACCTCTCTGCTGATTCCCTTTTCCCGGCTAACCTGATCTATAACCCGCTTAATATCTGTAATTAACATCATGACTCCCCGTGTGAACCAGCCAGTCTTGCCTTGCCGATCTGTTCATATCGAATCTCCACCGTTTCTTGATTCACCGCAATGGTGACAAGATCATCACAGATCCCCTGGAGAATGCCGGTGAATTTCCGCCTGCCCTGAATCGGTTGTTTGACTTCTATCTTAATTCGATGCCCTGAAAAACGATTAAAATCAGTCGATTTTCTTAAAATTCTCTTGGGCCCCGGAGAAGATACTTCAAGGCGATATGCACCCATTTCTTCAAAATGCACATCCATCAAATCCCCAATCTGCCGACTCATGTGAGCACAATCACTGATGTTGACCCCACCGGGCTTATCAATGCATACTCTCAAAATAGCCCCGCCCCTGTCTGACAGGAATTCAAGACTCACAAACTCAATATTTTCTGATGTACACAATGGGTCCAGCAGTGCTTCCACCCTCCCTGCAACCGATTGTGTTTCCTGCTGTTTTTGCGTCACCATACCTTTGTAATCCGCCTTTATCCACACCGACACCATTTTTTTGCATTTAATAAATTCCATGGCGGGCGGCTGTGTATTGTTAATTTTCCAGAACGGAAGTAACCGTGCCTCGTCGCCAAAAATTGGGTTTCGGCCTCCACGATAGTATGCGTCACTCACCCCAAAAAAAAAACGGGCTAACGCCCGTTCCCTGATACCCTGTAAATCCGTGCCGACACGATTTATCAGCCACCCACTGCAAATTTCCATTGATGCAAACATTTGCAATGGATATCTCTGCTTCATTGAGGACAAAAAATGCCAGAGGCATTAGCACGCATGCCTGTTCAACAGCGGGTGAAGAAATCTCAAATATCTCCACCGTCACGAACACCGGGCCTGAAACAGAAAAACACCCATTAAGAACAAGGATGAATCACACTCCCATTCCAAGCATAAAAGTCTGGAGTTTTACGACCTGAAGGCAGGATCATACCCCATGGCGTCTGAACATTCCAATAATACATTGATCTGTTCAAAAAAAATGGAGCGGGCAACGAGATTCGAACTCGCGACACCAAGCTTGGGAAGCTTGTACTCTACCAACTGAGCTATGCCCGCTAACAATGTGCAACTTTAAAGCAAAAAAAGAAAATTGTCAACCATAAGTCATTTATTTTTTCTTGAACACCGGGGCAGAAACCGCTTGTCCCGGTGTGTGTTTTTGCCCTTTCATGCAGGCAGATCGGCATCATATTTGTCAATAAGCCACTTGGAAATAGTGGTATGAAGACCTTTTACCTTTTTCTCTTTCAATGTTTTTTCAGAAGATCTATAAACGATACGGAAAGAAAGAGATTTTTTACCCTCGGCCAGGGGAGCGCCTTGGTATACATCAAACAACAACACATCCTCCACAAGGGAGATGGTTTGGGTATGACGGGCAAGGTCATCACGAATATCCCCGGCGGCCACGGCATTATCTACAATCAGGGTCAGATCCCTTTCCACGGAAGGATACCGGGGCAATGGTACGGAAACAATAGATTGGGGGGTTGCCGAATGAAGGGCCGTCATATCCAGATCAAACACAAAGGCCTCCTGCTTGAGTCCCCAGCAGGATCTAACCACCTGGGAAATCTCACCCAGAGTTCCCACACAAGTACCCTTGATTTCCACCAGCGCTCCAGAACCCTTTTTAAAATAAGGATAAAGGGTCTCCGAAGCCCTTGAAAAAACAACATCTTTTTCAGAGATTCCCAAGCTGGCAAAAAGCCCCTCCACAACACCCTTGAGATCAAAAAAATCACAGGGTACGTCTTTTTCGTGCCATGAAAGCGTGGAACGATTTCCAGCCCAGATAGCCGCCAGCATTTCTTTTTCTCGGGGCTGAATACCCTTTCCCGTAGCCATAAAAATCTTACCGATTTCAAAAAGCTTCAAAGAGCTGACTTGCTTGGCAGCATTACGCCCCAAGTTTTCAAAAAGTCCCGGCAGCAGCGAAGTGCGAAGCACTGACATATCTTCTGAAATGGGATTAAGGACATGCTCCAGTGCCCACCGTTCATCATCGGGGGGCAATTGAAGTTTTTCACATATAGCGGCATCGGTAAAACTATAATTCACGGCCTCGGAGAAACCAAATCCGTTCATCATATCTTTAATTGATTCTCGAAAAGCAATTTCAGGAGCCGGTTGTCGTCTCAGGGATGGCACCATGGGAAAACTAGTTTTGATATTATCATATCCCCAGAGTCTTGCCACCTCTTCTGACAGATCTTCAGGCCGGGTCACATCCACACGGAAACCTGGAACATTTATTTTCAGCTTTCCCTGGCCAAGAAAAGTCACCCCAAACCCCACAGACATCAGCATTTTCTGGATGCGATCATCATCCAGATCTGTCCCAAGTCGACGGTTCAAGGCGGCAGTGTCAAGCTCAATGACATGGGGGGTAAAAGTAGTGGGATGCACATCCACAAAACCGGGAACAAGGGTACCGCCGGAAACTTCAATCATCAGGGAGACAGCACGACTCAAGGCTGTAAAACAGCCCTCCGGATCAATGCCCCGCTCAAATCTATGGGAGGCATCACTGTTGATTCCACAAAGCTTTGCCGTTCGACGGACAGAAACCGGATCAAAATAGGCGCTCTCCACAAGAACCCGGGTGGTTTTTGGAATAATTTCAGAATTTTCTCCACCCATAACGCCGGCAATACCCACGGGACCTCCGCCATCACAGATCATGAGCATATCCGGATCAAGGGTGCGGGTCTTACCGTCAAGGGTAATAAAATCCTGCCGGGAGCCAGCCCTGCCCACCTCAATACGCGCCTGGGTCAAGAAATCGTAGTCAAAGGCATGGAGGGGTTGCCCCATTTCCATCATAACAAAATTGGTAACATCAACGATGTTGTTTATGGGTTTAAGCCCCACCGACTCAAGGCGATCCTGTAGCCAGTAAGGGGATGGTCCCACCGTGACGTCCACCACCATGGCGGCCATATAGCGATGGCACAGCTCAGGATCATGGATCAGCACATTTATATACTCAGAAATACCTGAATCTTGCAAAGATGGTACCAAAAGATCCGGAGAACTCGGAGTAAAGGGCCTGCCGGTGAAAGCCGCCACTTCCCTTGCCACACCGATAACGCTGAGGCAGTCAGGGCGGTTGGGAGTCAGATCAATTTCAAGGACGGCATCAAAGAGGTCAAGGGCCTTGGCAAGGGGGGTTCCAGGAATTAAATCCGGGGCCAGCTCCATAATACCGGAACCATCAAGGCCAAGCTTTAATTCTGTTTTGCTGCACAACATCCCCTGGGACACCTGTCCCCGAAGCTTGCTTTTTTTAATTTCAAGCCCTCCGGGGAGCACTGCTCCCACCCGGGCACAGGCCACCATCATGCCGGATTTCACATTGGGTGCCCCACAGACAATACTGAGGACCTCATCACCCACATCCACCCGACAGCAACTGAGCCTGTCCGCCTCCGGATGTTTTTCCGCGGCATCCACTCTACCCACCACCACGTTATCCAGAAAAGCGTATCGATTTTCAACGGCCTCAACTTCAAGACCGGCCATGGTGAGCTTTGCCGCAATTTCTGCCGGGTCATCCATCACCGATGTATATTCTTTTAACCAGCTTAAACTGACTTTCATATCAAAACTGCCTTAAAAAGCGCATATCATTTTCAAAAAATTTCCTGAGATCATCGATCCCATATTTGAGCATCGCAAGGCGCTCAATCCCCATGCCAAAGGCAAAACCGGAATATTTTTCCGTGTCATAGCCCACATTCTCAAAAACCGCCGGATGAACCATACCACTGCCCAGTACTTCAAGCCACCCGGTTCGAGAGCATATCCTGCATCCCTTCCCCCGACACATGACGCACTGAATGTCAACCTCAGCACTGGGCTCGGTAAAGGGAAAGAAACTGGGACGAAAGCGAACGGCAATATCGGGATCAAACAATTGATGAATAAAAGTTGTAATGGTTCCCTTAAGATCTCCGAAGGAAACATTTTCATCCACCATTAACCCCTCCACCTGATGAAACATGGGCGTATGGGTAAGATCCGAATCACATCTGTACACCTTCCCCGGGGCAATAATTCTAACCGGCGGGTCGGTTTTTTCCATCACCCGAGGCTGGGTGGGAGACGTATGGGTTCTGAGCACTATATTATCAGACACATAAAAAGTATCTTGCATATCCCGGGCCGGGTGGTACTTGGGTATGTTGAGCGCCTCAAAATTATAATAATCCGTCTCAATTTCGGGCCCCTCCACCACATCAAATCCCAGCCTTGAAAAAATACCGACAATCTCCCTGGAAATTTTTGTTACCGGGTGGAGAGAGCCCCTTAAAGCCAGCCGGCCAGGCAGGGTTACGTCAACGTTTTCCCCGGTATCCTGATTTTCAAAACGCCCACTGATCTCTTCAAAAGCCTCTTCAAGCTTAATTTTCAATGCATTTGCATCTTTGCCCGCACCCGGCCGATCTTCAACAGGGAGTTTTGAAATATTTCTCAAAAATGCGGTCAGAACTCCCTTGCGTCCGAGATACCTTGTCTCAAGGCTGTTTACATCCTCTCTGGATACTGCCTTATCAAGGTCAGTCAGGGCCTCCTGTTCAATTTTTTGCAAACTCTTTTCCACAGCAATCTCCACCTTTCAATAAAGACCGGTCAACGGCGGCCTAAAGTTGAGCTGCGGCAGCTGCAGCAACCTGAGTAAATCCCTTGGGATCACACACGGCAAGTTCAGCCAGAACCTTTCTGTCCAGCTCAATTCCGGCCAACTGAAGTCCGTGCATAAATTTGCTGTAAGAAAGATCATTCATACGAGCTGCGGCATTAATTCTGGCAATCCATAATTTTCGATATTCCCGTTTACGCACCCTGCGATCACGATAGGCGTACATCAATGCCTTGTCAACGGCATCTGCAGCCGTGCGGTACAGCTTGCTGCGCCCGCCCCGGAAGCCCTTGGCAAGCTTTAAAACTTTATTCCTGCGTCTTCTTGCTTTAAACCCTCTTTTTACTCTCATTTCATATACTCCTTATATCCTGATCAGCCATTGGGCAGCAGGCGTTTAACCTCTTTGATATCACTCTTACCAATGATCTGGTCCAACCGAAGGGACCGTTTCCGTTTTGTGGTTTTTTTGGTCAGGATATGACTTGCGTGTGATTTCCTGAATTTATATTTCCCCGTCCCTGTCTTTGTAAACCGCTTGGCAGCCGCCCTGTTGGTTTTTATCTTAGGCATTTCATTATCTCCCTGGTACGCATTTAACTCAAAAAAAGATATGGCAGCAAAGTAACGCCCTAGGGCGCACCACGCCACCATACAGGTTCAAACACATTTTGATTCCATCCTAAAACCCCGGCAGCATGGCGCACAAGTATACACCGGAGATTCAGAATAAAAGTTATCTCTCAGCAGATATCCTGGATATCCCGACAAAAAACAAAAAACTTAAGCAATTCCCGTCGACATCAAATCATTTAGGTGACAAAATCATGGTCATGGTCCGCCCTTCAAACTTGGGGTGCTGCTCCACCTGAGCAAACTCATCCGTCATCTGCGCCACTTTTTCAAGGACAAGCCTGGCCTGCTTAGCAAGGGTTATTTCACGCCCCCGGAAAACCAAGGTCACCTTCACCTTGTCATTGTTACCGATGAACTTTTCAATATGCTTGACTTTGGTCTCAAGATCGTGGGTATCTGTCTTGGGCCTAACCTTGATCTCCTTAATCTGGGATGTTTTCTGCTTCTTTCTGGCCTCCTGCAATTTTTTGGTCAGCTCGTATTTATACCGGCCGTAGTCCATTATTTTGCAGACAGGCGGCGTTGCATTGGGTGAGACTTCCACGAGATCCAGTGCATGCTCAGCAGCCTTTTCAAGGGCATTCCGTATGGGCATGACGCCTATCTGCTCTCCATCAGCGCCGATAACTCGCACCTCTTCAGCCCTGATACCCCTGTTTATATTTATCCTGTCCCGATTGCTCTGCCTGGCTATCCCACACCTCCTCTGTTTTTTGTCGTATCCACAACATCCACAATAATAATTCCATATTAATCAACGGGTAATTATATAAACTTTATCGAAAATTGCAAGAACTATTTCTTTTTCTCCCATCTCCATAGGATTCAGACCCGCAATCCAGAGTATACCTTTCCAACAGACTTCCCTTCCAGTAAAGATTGTCAGGTCGGCTAAAAAACCGATAAAAAAGCAAAAGACTTTCCCGGCGCAGCACCCCCGGCACCACCTCTATATCGGCATTCCGATAAAGAGGGGGCAGAGACTGTCGATCACACCCGGTCCCCCCGCCCATGACGTCTTCATAGGCGAATACCACTTTTCTGATACCGGAAAGCATGATGGCTGCAAAACACATAAGACAGGGCTCCATGGTACAGTACAATGTCAATTCTTGTCTGTCCACATCCCTTGCCTCCACCTGATGCAGGGCCAGGATTTCGGCATGATCAAGCTCCCCGGCCTTTTTTTTCATATCCCCAGTTCCCCGCCTTGCCCCGGTGGCAACCACCTTGCCTCCCTGCACCACAACGCACCCCACCGGGAATTCACCCTGTGCCAGGGCAGACTCAGCAGACTTAAGGGCCAGGGCCATATATTTTTCATCGTTGGACATATTATCCTCCCTGTTCCGGAGCACGGCCCGGACAGTTTGAAAAGTTTTCCCTTTACAAACAGTTCACAATATGTGCAGTTCTTAAAGCGCTTGCCAGAACAGGATAGTGAATCACAGCATGGGCAAACATCTGCAGCAAAAAAAACAAAAACTTCATCACTCGACCTGAAAATGACATGAAAGCGACAAAAAAACAACTGATAGACCAAAAACCATCCTGCCCTGAAAACAAACATGGATCAGAGTCTCCGCCGGGACTTTCCATAAGAGAAACCTATCAGGCAAGAGAAAACAAGTTCCTTTCTCCCTTTGGATGCCCCAGTGCCATGGCAGGTGAACGGGCAAGAGAAGAAACCTCCTGCAGCATACGCACCCCCTTTCAGATGGACAGAGACAGAATTGTCTATTCAAACGCGTTCCGAAGACTGAAACATAAAACCCAGGTATTTCTCTCCCCCCTGGGAGACCATTACAGAACCCGGATGACACACACCCTGGAGGTGTCTGAAACCGCCAGAAACATTGCCAGAGCCATGCGCCTCAATGAAGACCTGGCAGAAGCCATCTCACTGGGGCACGACCTGGGACACACCCCCTTTGGCCACGGCGGAGAAACAGCATTAAAAGAGATCCATCATCCCGGATTCTCCCACAACGAGCAAAGCCTTCGTGTGGTGGACACACTTGAAAATAAAGGCGCAGGACTGAACCTGACCCTGGAAACAAGGGATGGTATCCTCAAGCACTCCAAAGGATTTGGAGACATAATGCCCTCCACCCCCGGAGCCACAGCCGCCACCATGGAGGGCAAGATTGTCCGCATTGCCGACATTATTGCTTACTTAAATCACGACCTTGATGATGCCTTGAGAAGCGGCGTCATCAAAAGAAACGAAATCCCCACTATCTGCACCACGGAACTGGGAGAAAACCATCCCCAGCGAGCCAGAGCCATGATCGAATCCCTTGTATACTCAAGCGGCCCCCATGAAAACGAATTTCGGCTCTGCATGGGAGAAAAAACATACACTGCCATGACCACCCTGAGAGGATTTCTTTACGAGAACGTCTATCGATCCCCATCGGTTCACAAGGAATTCATCAAAGCTAAAAAGATATTAAAGGAACTGTATCGTTATTTCATCAAGCATCCCGATGCCATGCAGGCGGAGCTGGAAAAAATGGAAATGGCTCCCTGGGATGAAGATCCCGACCTTCTGGAACGCACCGCCTGCGATATCATTGCCAGCATGACCGATCGATACGCCCTGGAGCTTTATTCCAAGCTATTTTTTCCACAACCCCATGTGTAGCGATAACCCACCGTAGCTTTTACCCTGTGAGATACAATGACAAAAACCAACGCCTTTTCCAGCCTCGTTGCCCTGTATGAAAAAATGGATACCGCCTGGAATACCACTGCCGCCAGATATGGATTCACCTGTAGTGGATGCTATGACAACTGCTGCGCGACCCTGTTTTTCCACCACACCCATATAGAACGCGCCTATCTACGCCATGGATTTAAAACCCTGGGACCCGCCCTGAAAAAAGGAATACGAAAGAATGTAAAGTTATTCATTCAGGCCATGGGAGAGACAAGACACAACACAGAACCAATCCGCATAATGTGTCCCGTCAATAAAAACGGCCGGTGCGTCCTGTACCCATACCGACCCATGATATGCCGCCTCCACGGCATTCCCCACCAATTAAAAAAACCAGGACACCCCATGGTTAAATCACCAGGATGCCATGCTGGCGAAGATCTTTTCAATGCGGCGGACCATCCCTTTGACCGCACACCCTTTTACAAAGAGATGAGCCTTGCCGAAATACAATTCTGCAGAACCCATGGCAAAACCAGTCGCATCCGACAAACCATTGCCCAGATGCTGCTTTAATCTGGACGTGGCTGCTATAAAATACCGGGAGGCATGGGGGGTACGTCTTCGCCCCCCAGAAGATAACCGCCGTCCAGGCGCAGAACGGAACCGGTCATATATGGTGCATCCTTCACCATGAACAACACCGCTTTAGCCACATCATCAATGGTTCCGGTTCTTTTAATCAGGGTATGATCAATTATGGCCGCCTGCTCCCCGGGACTCAACACAGTCTCCCATCCTCTGGTTCCCCGGGCATGACGGGTATCCACCACCCCCAGCATAATTTCATTGACACGGACATGAGGCGCCCCCATGCGAGCCCAGGTTTCCGTCAACAGAGAAACCCCCCGGCTTGCGGCAGCATACCCATCATTGAATAACACCGCCGCAGGCCCTGAACGTCCACACACACCGGCAATGGATGAAAAATTAATCACCACAGCATCTTTGCTGCATTTAAGCAGAGGGAATGCAAGATCAAACACCCAACGCTTGGCCCTGAGCGTAGTTGCCATCTCAAGATCCCACTGTTCCGGCACATAGGGACCATGTACCACGGGCCAGCCCCCCCGCTCAATATTGTTTATTAAAATATCCAGCCGTCCAAACCGGGCACGAACATCTTCCATCAAACGTTCAATGGAAGATGTTTCCAACAGGTTCACATCAAAAACAGCATGTTCCACACCGGTTTCTTCAAAGGCGGATTCCATCTCGGAAAAACTCTCAGGCCAGTCATGCCGGGTCAAAGCAAGACGAACCCCCTGACGGGCCAGGGCCAGCCCGATGCCACGACCAATACCCTTTACAGCCCCCAGAACAAGGGCTACTTTTCCGTTGAGCGTCATTTTTTACCTCCCTGGATTATCATGCCCCGTGGACCGGCACGCCAAACAACACATACTTCACCCACTTCATGCCCAGCTCCAGCAATGCCACATCATCTGTCATTGCCCCCTCTATCTGTGCCGCCGCAAAAGGAATCCCCGACAAGAGACCATCATCTCTGATATTGGTCCGGAAGACGTCCAAGTCATAACAAGCCATATAGAAACGATCGGCATCCGCACCATCCAGGGGACCCGGAATAATGCGATTCTTAAGTCCGATAACCTCCAGTAGTTGATCATTTATCCTATTGTAAAGTGCCACATCCTGACCCGCTAGCCATTGCCCGACCGTCTGTCCTGATTGTCGATTAAATCCGTGACAGTGGGGTTCTTCAATCAAGGCAAAATACTCCTCCATCTCCCCGGTCTGGCGGGATCTCACCACAGCCCTTGCAAGGGGATACATCCGGCACGACGCCGGACGGTCCGTGTAAACGGTGCAACCGTTTTCCGACACAAAGGGACAGGCATACCCGGCACTTGGATCCATTTTGAAGGTCACAACCGGCAATCCCGATTCCGGCCCGTTATGCCGCAGGGTATATTTTTTTAGAAAATCATGGGAACTCATTCCCATGGCATTTTTCAAACGAAGCACATCATAGGGGGTCAGAAACTGGTTCAGATCTCGACAGCACTGATTAAAACAGGACACATCTGGGGAACAGACAAACGTAAAATCGTCTTTCAGGGAAACCGGAATCATCTCATCACTCATATTTCAAACACCTTTATCTTAAAAATTATTCAGCGTCGAACACCTGCAGATCAGGGACATGAAAAGGCCCTGTCAAGCCGTGTCCACGGCCGATCACATCGGCTCAGCGGGACATCAAACCCCAGTGGGGAGGGGCACACATTATCACATCTTTCAAAAAAAGAAACCCACCGCCCCCCAAAGCACCCCAGCCGAAAATGAATTTAACAAGCACTCCTTCCAAAAATGCTTGACAAGGATATTAGCTGGTGCTACGTTTTCAATCGTTTTATGAAATAAGACAATACACCTCTTATTTCAACGCGCTGTTAGAGACTTTTGAAATCTGGATGAATAGGTCCTGTCAAGTGAGACCTACTTTTATATTGAAGTGCGACACAACGTGTTTGAATGTCGCAATATGATTAACAGCAGTGCATGTGTCCGGATGGGCCTTGCACCAAAGTGTAACGGAGGTATTTTTAATGCCATCTTTTGTAATCGCTGAGAAATGCGACGGCTGCAAGGGCGGGGATAAAACAGCATGTATGTACATCTGCCCCAATGACCTGATGGTTCTTGATCCCAACGCAATGAAAGCTTACAACCAGGAGCCCGATCAGTGCTGGGAATGCTATTCCTGCGTTAAAATCTGTCCGTCCCAGGCCATCGAAGTAAGAGGATACTCTGACTTTGTACCCATGGGAGCAAGCGTTGTGCCCATGATGGGTACAGAAGACATTATGTGGACCTGTAAGTTCAGAAACGGCGTTGTAAAACGTTTCAAGTTCCCCATCAGAACCACTCCCGAAGGCGAGGCCAATGCCTACCTTGATCTTAAGGGCAAAGACCTGAACAGCGGTCTTCTTTCTACACAAGAAGCTGACGGTTATGTACTGAAGACTCCTGAGGAGTTGGCATAATCACCAGGTAATTAATTTGATTATTAATTTTTTTTAAGATTATTCGGAGGTATATATAAATGGCATTACCTAATAAGCCTGTTGGTGAGCTAAAGGCAGTAAGGGATCCGGAAGTTGACAAAAGAGATGTTGACGTTCTGATTATCGGCGGCGGTATGGCTGCCTGTGGAACAGCATTTGAGATCAAAAAATGGGCCAGCGATGACACAAAAATTCTTCTTTGTGACAAAGCAGCTCTGGAAAGAAGCGGCGCGGTTGCCCAGGGTCTTTCCGCCATCAATACATACATTGGTGAAAACAAAGTTGAAGATTATGTCCGCATGGTCCGTAATGACCTTATGGGTATTGTTCGTGAAGATTTGATCTACGACTTGGGTCGTCATGTTGATGATTCTGTTCATCTGTTTGAAGAATGGGGACTGCCCATCTGGAAAAAAACAGATGATGGAAAAAACCTTGACGGTAAAAAAGGCCAGAAGGCCGGAACATTGAAGGGCGGCGCAACGCCTGTACGTACCGGTAAATGGCAGATCATGATCAATGGTGAATCCTACAAGAGAATCGTTGCAGAAGCTGGAAAACTGGCCCTGGGCGAAGACAACATCATTGAAAGATGCTTCATCGTTGAAATTCTCAATGACAAAGATGATCCTTCAAGAGTTGCCGGTGCAGTTGGTTTCTCCCTGCGTGAAAACAAAGTTTACATCATCACAGCCAAGGTTATGATGGTTGCCTGCGGTGGCGCGGTAAATATTTATCAGCCCCGTTCAGTTGGTGAGGGAAAAGGTCGTGCATGGTATCCCGTATGGAATGCTGGTTCCACATACACCATGGCCCTTCGTGCCGGCGCTGAACTTTCCATGATGGAAAACCGTTTCACCCCTGCTCGTTTTAAAGATGGATACGGACCTGTAGGTGCTTGGTTCCTTCTGTTTAAAGCTAAAACCGTCAACGGTCTTGGTGAAAATTATGCCGCCAGCGATGATGCCAAAGCTGAGCTTGAAAAATATGCTCCCTATGGAACAGCTGCTGTTACTCCCACATGCCTGAGAAACCATCTCATGATGAAAGAGTATAAAGAAGGTCGCGGTCCCATCATCATGGAAACCTCAAAAGCACTTGCTGCTCTTGGTGAGACCATGAGCAAAAAAGAACTCAAGCATCTTGAGTCAGAAGCATGGGAAGATTTTCTTGACATGTCCGTTGGCCAGGCTGGTCTCTGGTGCGCAACCAACACAGAGCCTGAGAAAAAAGACTCTGAGGTTATGCCCACCGAACCGTACCTGCTTGGTTCACACTCCGGATGCTGTGGTATCTGGTGCTCCGGTCCCGAAGAAGACTGGGTTCCCGAAAGCTACAAATGGGGCTACAACAGAATGACCACCGTTAAGGGACTGTTTACTGCTGGTGACGGCGTTGGCTGTTCCGGTCATAAATTCTCTTCCGGTTCCCATGCTGAAGGCCGTATCATTGCCAAGTCCATGCTGCAGTATCTTGCTGCTGAAGGCGACAAGGTTTCCGGTATCAAAGAAACTGACCAGGAACTCGTTGACATGGTTTACAAACCTGTCCGAAACTACCTTGATCACTGTGAATATTCCACAGCTGTGGATGTAAACCCCAACTACTGCAAACCTGCTGGCATGGCCATGCGTCTGATGAAGATGACCAGTGAATACGGCGCAGGTACCGGTACTTTCTACATGACTTCCGGTAAGAGCCTTGAAGTTCTCATGGATCTGTTTGAAATGTTCCGTGAAGACCTTGACAACATCGCTGCTGGCGATCTGCATGAGCTGCTCAGAGCATGGGAAATTTTCCATCGTCTGTTCACCGTACAGGCACATACTCGTCATATCCAGTTCCGTGAAGAAACCCGCTTCCCCGGTTTCTACTACAGAGGCGACTTCATGGGTCAGAATGACGAAGAATGGTTCTGCTTTGTTAACTCTACATACAACAAAGAGACCAACGAATGGTCTCTGAAAAAAGTACCTTACCACAAGATCATCGCTGATTAATCAAGGATGCTTGTAGTACGTTTCGTTAAGTAACACAATAACCTCCAGGTGCATTCTGTATGTGCCTGGGGGTTTTTTCAGATTTTGATACATGGGAATTTTACCCCTGTGTCCTTTTGTGAAAAAAACTGGCAAAGGGGAACTGGCAGTGGGTGAGCTCCCTTTTGCGAATTTAATTTCCAAAGGGCACAGGATTCCGGACTACACGCTTTGATTCCCGGGATTCTCAGTCAAATCATATTATTTTTACATATGCACGGAGGAAAAGCATGACAACAGACAAATCAGCCCCGGCCGGCGGAAGCATCATGGTTGTTGGCGGCGGTATCAGCGGCCTGACAACGGCTCTGGAAGCTGCAGAAGTGGGGTATGAGGTGTTCCTGATTGAAAAGGAACCTTCCCTGGGCGGCAGAGTTTCACAATTGAAACAATATTTCCCCAAACTTTGCCCTCCCACCTGTGGACTTGAAATCAACTATCGGAGAATCAAAGACAATCCAAAGATTAAGGTCATCACCATGGCCGAAGTTGAAAAGGTGGATGGGACCCCCGGCGATTACACCGTCAAAGTAAAAATCAGCCCGAGATATGTCAATGAAAACTGCACGGCCTGTGGTGAATGCGCCAAAGTGTGTGAATCTGAGATCTCCAATGAGTTCAACTTTGGCATGGACAGAAGAAAGGCCGCATACCTGCCCCACAACATGGCGTTTCCCTCACGCTACGTCATTGCCCCGTCCATGAGCGCCGATGATCGGGAAAAATGCAAAGAAGCCTGTAAATTTGATGCCATTGACTTTGACATGCAGGAAAAAACCCTGGATTTCAAAGTGGGCGCCATTGTATGGGCCACTGGCTGGAAGCCCTATGATGCCGCACGTATTGACAATCTGGGATTCGGTAGATACCAGAATATCATCACCAACATGATGCTGGAACGCCTTGCCTCCAGCAACGGTCCCACCCAGGGCAAAATTGTGCGCCCCTCGGATGACAAGGCACCGGAAACCATTGGATTTGTACAATGCGCCGGTTCCAGAGATGAAAATCATCTTCCCTATTGCTCCTATATCTGCTGCATGGCATCCTTGAAACACGCTACCTACCTGAGAGCACAGTACCCGGATGCCAAGATCTATATCTATTATATTGATCTGAGAACCCCGGGCAGAAAATACGAAAATTTTTACAAGAAACTCAAAGAAGACAAGAACATCTTTTTTGTAAAAGGCAAAGTTGCCGAAGTGGGTGAGGACAGTGCCACCGGTAACATAACCCTTGTTGCAGAAGACACCATTTCCGGTGAAAAAATCCGCCAGACCGTGGATCTGCTTGTCCTTGCAACGGGTATGCAGCCCACCGCATCCGTTGATAAACCCAGTGCAGATCTGAAGTTCAATGCAGATGGCTTTATTGTGAATGACTTTAAAAAAGGCGGTATGTTCGGTGCCGGGTGTGCCAATAAACCCGCTGATGTTGTAACATCCAACCAGAATGCAACCGGCATGGCATTAAAGGCCATTCAGACGCTGGTGAGGAGGTAAGGGATAACCATGGCTAAGAAATTTGGAGTATATATCTGCACAGGTTGCAGCATTGGCGATGTCCTTGACATGGAAGACCTTGTTGACGTACCCGAAGAAGAGGGCGTTAACTGCACGACCCACCCGTTTCTGTGCAGTAAGGAAGGGGTTGCTCTCATCCAGAAGGACGTGGATGACGGTAAGGTAAATGCAATGGTCATTGGTGCCTGTTCCCGCCGGGTCAATTTTGATGTATTCAACTTTGACGGCTGTATTGTGGAACGCGTCAATTTAAGAGAAGGCGTTGTCTGGCCCCACTCCCGGGAAAAATATCCGGCACTCACCGAAGATCAAAAGGATGATGAAGAGCATTTTGATCAAATCCAGATGAAGGCCGAAGATTACATTAAAATGGGCATGATCCGTGTTGAAAAAGTAAAATTGCCCGAGCCTTATAAAACAGAAACCTTTTCCAAAAAAATTCTGGTTCTGGGTGGCGGAATCACGGGTATTTCAGCGGCACTTGATGCGGCCAAAGCCGGTTTTGAAGTCACCATTGTGGAAAAAACCAACGCATTGGGTGGATATGCGGCCCAGATGCGCAGCCAGATGCCCGTTGTGGAGCCCTTTGATGCTCTGATCCCCACAGTGGTCCAGGACAAACTGGCTGAGTTGGAACAATATCCCAACATTGAGGTAAGAACCAGCACAGAAGTTGCCCGTATTGCCGGTCAGCCCGGTGAGTTCACCGTGACCTTTAAAAAACCCGGGGAAAAGATTCCCTTTGACGTTCCCTTTCCACTGCCCCACGAGATGACCTTGGATGAAAAGGGCAATGAGCTGGATGCAGAAGCTCAGCACGCCAAGTACCTTGAGTTTAATAAAGGCCGGGAAGATATTCTTCAACTGGACCCCACTGGTGAACTTTACGGTGCTGTGATTCTGGCAGCTGGATGGCGTCCGGACAAACTTAAAGGAGATGCCTACGCCCATCTGGGCATTGATCTTCCCGACGTTATCACCAATGATGAATTTGAAAAAATTGCCGCCAAGGGTAAAATTGTGAGACCCTCCGATGGCAAAGAGGCCAAATCCGTTGTCTTTATTCAGTCCCCTGGAAAAGATGAGGATGACGCAGACTTTCCCTATTGCGGTGCCGTCACCAGCCAGGTGGCCCTGAAACAGGCCAAATATGTGCGTGACGATTACCCCGATGGCAAGGCATACATTATCTACCAGCACATGAGAACCCCGGGCCTCCAGGAAAATTTTTACAAAGGCATGCAGCAGGACCGTGGTATTTTCATGAGCAAAGGGGCTGTCACCGAAGTCAGCAAGAGTGGCGACAGTCTCATTGTGGAAGCCACCAACACCCTGTTGGGAGACAATCTGAACCTCAAGGCTGATCTTGTGGTTCTGGCCTCTGGTATGGTACCAGTCACTGTGGATGACCCCATTATCAACCTGGCTTATCGCCAGGGTCCGGGCTTCCGGGATAATGATATCTTTGGGGGTTATGCCGATTCCAATTATATCTGTTTCCCCTATGAAACCCAGAGAACTGGTGTTTATGCAGCCGGTGCCATCCGCCGCAGCATGACCATTGAAGAGTCCATGGAAGATGCCACCGGTGCCGCCCTCAAGGCCATCCAATGTATCTCCTCCGCCGATCGCGGCGTGGCAGTTCATCCCCGCTCCGGCGACAAGACCTATCCGGAATTTTTCTTCCAGAGATGCACCCAGTGCAAACGCTGCACCGTGGAATGCCCCTTTGGTGCCCTGGATGACGATGCTAAAGGAACTCCCAAGATCAATCCCACCCGGTGCCGAAGATGCGGTACCTGCATGGGTGCATGTCCCGAACGAATCATCAGCTTTGCCGATTACACCATTGACAGCATCGGTTCCCAGATCAAGGCCATTGGCGTGCCCTCCGAAGATGATTTTGATGAACCTCCCTTCCGAATCCTGGCTCTGGTATGCGAGAATGATGCCTACCCTGCCCTTGATATGGTGGGCATGAATCGGGTTGATTACTCCCCTGATGTCCGGGTAATCCCCGTACGCTGTCTGGGATCTGTCAACACCATCTGGATTAAAGATGCCCTGGCCCAGGGCATGGACGGTGTTATTCTCGTTGGCTGTAAGCACGGCGATGACTACCAGTGCCATTTCATGAAAGGCAGCGAGCTTGCCGAAATAAGGGTGAAAAAGATCGGAGATGCCCTGGCAAGCCTGGCCCTGGAAGAAGAACGCGTCAGATTCGAAGAGATTGCCATTGATGAATATGACAAACTTCCAGGACTCTTAAGTGACTTTGTGGAAGAAATAGAAGCACTGGGTCCCAACCCGTTCAAGGGATTCTGATCCCGTCATGTACCTTGCCCGTCACTATTTTATCTTGTGGCGGGCTTTTCTCGATTTTCATGACAGAAAAATGCTATTATATACCGAAATTTTAGGAGGTATCGCAGTATGAGTGAAAAATACCTTGCCCAACCGGATCTTGCCTTCATTGACGAGGTTGTGGGTTTTGGCGCAGAGGATCTCAAAAAATGCTATCAATGCGCCACCTGTTCCGTGGCATGCCCCATTGCACCTGACAATAGCCCTTTCCCCAGAAAAGAGATGATCGCCGCCTCCTGGGGTCTTAAGGATAAACTGATCTCCAACGGAGATATCTGGCTGTGCCACCAATGTGGTGACTGCTCGGATCTGTGCCCGCGGGGTGCCAAACCCGGTGACGTCCTGGCCGCTGTCCGATATGCCGCCATCAACGAGTATGCCCAGCCCAAATTCCTGGCAAACGCCGTAAAAGATCAGAAAAAACTGCCCTTTCTTCTGGGTATTCCAGCCATCTGGTTTGCCATTCTGGCCTACATCACCATCACAGGCGGTGAAGGCATGACAAAACTGTTTCACAGCTTTGGTCTGGAATGGTCCCATGGCGGACATGATGTCATTGCCCATGCAAATTTCATCTCCACCTGGTTTGTGGATCTAACCTTTGTACCCCTTGCCGCATTTGCTGTGATTGTCTTTGCTCTGGGCCTGAAACGCTTTGTGGTGGATATTCATGCCAATGCCCTGGCAGAAGGTAAAACCGACAAAGAAAAAATTGATCCCAAAGGCTTCTTACAGGCCATCATCAAGGTTATTCCCAAGGTACTCAAGCATGACAAATTTAACGAGTGTACCACCAACCAGGACCGTGCCACCCCCCACATGATGGTTCTTTATGCGTTTATTGGTCTGTTCATTGTCACCAATATCTTTTTTGTGGTGCTTTATGTGTTCCACATTCCTGGCCCCTATTCCCAACTTAACCCGGTTAAATGGCTAGCCAATATCTGTGGTGCTTCCCTTGTCATCGGCAGTATTCTCATGATTAAAAACCGCATGGATAAAAAAGACCAGGTTTCATCATACAAAGACTGGTATATCCTGGGCCTGGTACTGGCATTGGGTGTAACGGGGCTTCTGTCTGAAATGAGCCGCCTGGCCGGTGCAGAGTATGTTTCTTATTTCATTTATTATCTGCATCTCATCGCCATCTTCAATCTGTTTGCCTTTCTGCCGTTTTCCAAGATGGCCCATTTGGTTTACCGATTGACAGCCATGTCCTATGCCGAATATGGGAATCGTAAATAACCTGTTGTAACCCATCTGTGACTTACAATCAGGTACATCTAAAGAAGGTCTGCTTTTATTTTTTAAAGCAGACCTTTTTTTTTTGCACTTTGTGAGAATCATTACCCCAGAGATTAGGTTACTGGCCCAGATTATTCCCCCCTGTTTTTGAAAAATGGAATTATTGCTGCACCAGGTGGAAAAGTAAGTTTGAGGCAACATCCATGGATAAAGCTGCCTTTTCTAATTTTGACTCAAAAATAACAATTGACGTTTTTTTACTTGATTTTTTTTGCTACTATGGATAATCCTATTATATTAGAATTCATCATCATCGATCACATTTTTCCTGGACTAAGGCTGAAAATCTGCAGCCTGCAGACCCTCACAACGCCAACTTGCCTTTCCCAATCAATGACGTTTTAACGATCCAGGAAAGGGGGGCTTCCATGTGGATCAGCAACCCAGCGTACAGGACAATGGGAACAGATGATTTTAAATTCAATGGGAGCCGCTCTGGTGTGCCAGGGCAACCGGCCTGACAGCCACATCTTGATATTTTTTAAGGAGGAAAACGGTTTGGCACAAGGAACAGTAAAATGGTTTAGCGACAAGAAAGGGTTCGGATTCATTGAGCAGGATGAGGGAAGTGACGTGTTTGTCCACCATACGGCCATTGATATGCCAGGATTTAAAACCCTTTCCGAAGGAGAACGGGTAACCTTTGACATTGAAGAAAATGACAGGGGGCCTGCTGCCAGAAATGTTGTCAAGCAGTAACAAACGCCTCCAATAATATCCCTCTAAAGCGCCAAAGGGCGGATAGCATATGCCACCCGCCCTTTTTTTAAATTGTGAAAATCATCACCCGCTGTTACTGAAGAATTCTGGCGCGTTGAAAGTCTAACGTTCAATACCATCCCGGGCCAGCACCCCTTTGGTATAATAATGTTTTATCTCCCTCATCTCAGTCACAAGATCAGCACTGTCGATTAGTTCTTTGGGTGCCCTTCTACCGGTTAAAACCAATTCGATATCATCTGGTTTCTCTTTTATCACTGCCATGACCTCAGCCAGGGTAAGAATACCGAACCACAAGGTAACGCAAATTTCATCCATGATGACCACCTTGTATTTTTTCAGTGCCATGACCTCTTCAATCACTTTAAGCCCCCGGCGGGCATGTTCTCTATGCATGTCAGTGACATCTTCCCTGCGTATGCATATCTCGTCCCCAAACTGCTCTACTTCAATACCAGGAATATGGGAAAGGGCATGGATCTCACCGTATTGAATGCCCTTCATGAACTGGCCGATAAATACACCCATGCCATGACCTGCACTTCTCAGGGCAAGTCCCAATGCTGCTGTGGTTTTGCCTTTTCCGTCCCCGGTGTACACATGAATATATCCCTTTGACGTCATACAAGCCCCCCAAAAAATCAGATGATAGAAATCAACACAAGACACCCTTCATTTATCAGTTTACACTTTCTGGCGCAACAATCCCCATTCTTAGGAAGCTGTTGCCCCCCAAAGTGTACAATAGTTTGGTGCTGATGTGAAGGGTACCCAACACAGCATTATTTTTTTATTTGCCAGAGCCAAAGCGAAAGGTCTGATCAGGATCAACCACCGCAAGCACGCGAACAATACATCCATCACCACCGACCCAGCGCCATGGAAATGCCATAAAAAAACAGCGTTTACCCGTCACTTCATCAATATCTCCACCAATATTTTCGATACCGGGTATTCCGCCCTTGACCATCAGGGTTTTGTGTGCCGGTTCCCAATCGGGGAAATCTTCCTTGGGATCACGTCCCGTGACCTGTTTATATTCTTCAATGAGATGGGGCTGAGAGGGTCCAAGACCATGATCCACAAGTTTGGTCGCAAGGGGATGATCATTGGCCTGGCAGCCATAGCCCACGCATTTTATTTTTTTATCCACCAACCACTGGGCGCCAGCTCCGGAAATTCCGCAGCCATGGGCAAAATAGTCATCACAGTCAGCCCATTTATGGTGGAAGCCGGTGTTGATCATGACCATGTCGCCTTCTTGAATGGCAGGCGTGGCTTTTTCAAGATCTTCGGGGGTAATTACGCCCCATTTTTCCTTGGGAATGGAAACGGCAACACCGGTGCCGCACAGGCGCCACAGTGGATAATCGCTGATGCCGGGTGTATTTTCCGTTACATGAATGGGCGCATCCATGTGAGTACCCCGGTGCATAATACCCTCCCAGTTGACCTGGTAAACACCATCCTTGGCGTGAAATTTATTGACGGTGACATTGACACCCGGAGTGGACGGCCATTCCGGCATATGTTGATGGAAGGCATGACTTAAATTATATATTTTCAGGCTCATTTTCCTTATTCCATATTTAAAATGTTTTGAAAAACCCAGATTAAAAATTCCATGACAACAAGGTTTTTAATCTTTTTTCTACCAGATGGTTCAGCAGATAAGGGGTCTCAATTACCCGCATCAATGCGGCAATTACCGGAGGGATCAATCATGGCTACAAAGCGAACTGGACAGGCGTCTCCATGTTTAAATTTCCATGGCGTGGCAACAAAAGTAGCCCGCATGCCTGCAATAACATCTACATCACCCCCCACCTGTTCAATTGTGGGAATACCGGCTGCTAATATGGTTTTATGGGCGATATTCCATTCTGGATGTTCTTTTTCAGGATCAAGGCCGGTTCCTTCTTTGTAGGCGGCCACCAGTCTATTCATTGTGGGACCACCGCGATGGGGGGCCAATGAAGTCGCCAAGGGATGATCTATCTGGGGAGTATCTACTGCCACCATTCTACACTCTTTATCCACCAGCCACTTCGCCGCATCCTTGGATAACCCCGGCGAAGCACCATAATATTCAAGACCGTCGGAGTATTCATGGTGCCAGCCTGTGACAATAACCACGACGTCCCCCTTCTGAACTTCTGGGGTGGCTGCTGCAAGATCCTTGGCAGTAATAATCTCAAATCGTTTCTTGGGAATACTCAAAACAACCCCATTGCCAAAGAGACGATCAACGGGGACCTCTGCCAGATCCGCCGCACGCTGTACCAGGTGCAACGGTGCATTCATATGGGTCCCGGTGTGCATCACGGTGTTAATTTTCCATGCAAGCACACCGTGCTGGGCGTGTTTTACCCCCCTGGCCATTTTCACATCTTCCTGTCCGGGGTAGGATGGTACACCATGACCCCATTCATGGCTCAATTCAACCAGTTGCAGCCCTGAATAAGGGTCTGTTGTTGTTGTCATAATAACCTCTGCTTTTATGGGTTTAGGTTTATTGCAATTATAAGGATATCTGCACCAATGCCCGGGGCTGGCCGTGGACCAGATTACATTGCCCCCTTGGGCTATAAAAAGTTCGGCATGGGCCATAAGTGACTTGGACTGCCCAATATCAGAAGGTCAGATCTTATCGATTCAGCATTTGTCAATCCCAACTGGCTGTATCCCATGGATACCGCCCAGTGTGAAACGGTAAATCGAAAACTGATGACTTCCTCAAATCCCTATTTCAGTTCAATTTCTGCAAAAAATGCAAACTGATTGTGGAGTCACATGAAGGATGCCGGAATCATTGAGCGCATAGCCTTATCTTTCATGTCATATTACATGCAATTAAAAATAAAAAAAAGTTTTTTTTATTTTTTCTACTTCAATAACTTCGCCGATTTTTAAATACATTTTAAAAAGCATCCCGGCCCCATCAACCTTTCATCCAGTTAGTTGCCAGAATGGTTCATCAGTTCAAACATTTTCAGTCGAACCAATGTCCGACTTGTCTGTCCATCACTGGACAGCATTTTCAATGCCTTTGCTTTCAATAGACGATATTCTGAGGGGAATAGTGCATCCAAGGTATCTTGAACATTGTTCTGTAGATCAAAAAGTCCCTTGCATTCTCCATTGGATTTGAAAAAAAAAGGAAATTCCGGTTGCAGCCAAAGCTGAAACGGTCGGCATTTACGACGAAACAGACAGGTCCTGCAGAGGATTTCCCGGGTGATTCGCTTTGATTTTCTAAAACAATAAATATTCAATAGCCCCTACCCCATCATGACACAACCCATTGACCAACAAGCAATTCAAATAATGCGTTGGCAATTGTACGTGTTCACATGAATGTCTGTCAAGGCAGATATCTATTTTTCGGCAATTCTATTTCTGTGTGTCTAAGTAACTTCATGGTTCATAGGGGTAAGAAAGCATTGCTGTAAACAATCCCAATTGTTGTTACCCACCAATACTCACCATTTTTGTTTTCAGGGCATCTGCTCCATGAAAATTCAATCCATGCTCTCCTTTTTTCATTGACAATGCCAGACAAAACAGTTGTTCCAGTGTCTCATCACAATCCCCTCTTCGCATCCTAGTCCCCAGATCCACCTGATCATCGGCCAATAGACAGGGTCTTAAAAAGCCCCTGGCGGTGAGACGCATACGATTGCATCTATGGCAGAAATGGTCACTCATGGAACTGATAAACCCAATTTCCCCAGGCGCACCTGCAAATTTGAATCGTCTGGCTGGCCCATCATTTTCCTCACTATCCAGGGGAATAAGTTCTTCCACCTCCACAAGGCGCTTTCTAAGGGAATTGCCAGAAATAAAGTACCCTTGCGCTCCTCGGGGATCTGTTCCAATGGGCATATACTCAATGAATCTCACATGAAATGGATATTTCAGGGTCAAACGAGCCAGATCCACAACCTCATCGTCATTGACACCCTTCATCACCACCGTATTAATTTTTATTGGTGCAAATCCAAGTTTATGTGCAGCCATGATGCCATTCCAAACCTTATCCCAGTAATTTTTTCCGGTTATTTGTTCAAATTTCCCAGCATCAAGGGTATCCAGACTGATATTTATACGTTTCATTCCGGCCTGCTTTAACCCGGCAGCCATCTGTTCCAGGAGCACCCCATTGGTTGTCAATCCAACGTCTTTAAGCTGGGGAATGCAGCATAATTTTGCAACAAACGAGGTAATATCCTGGCGACAAAGTGGTTCACCCCCGGTGAGACGGACCTTGGTAATCCCCAGCCCCACGCCAACCTTCACCGCACGAAACATCTCTTCAAAGGACATCAATCCGTCCAGTGGCACCAGCTTGGGCCTTGAAGGTGCACAATAACAGCAATTAAGGTTACACCGATCGGTCACAGAAAGCCGAAGATAGGTTACCCTTCGGTTAAAGGCATCCGTCAAACAATCTTGATCCAATTTATTCATAATTTCATACCTAAACTTAAAAGGATAACACCTGTATATCTATCATCGTTCCCCGGGAGATAGCCGTGGTTCCTTCGGGGATTGAAGCAATGGCCGTTGCCTTTGCCATGGATTGAAGCCTGCCCTTCTGCCCCAGTGAACGAAACAATGGCGTATCACCCTCCAAATCTATCATTCCAAAAATAAACTGGGTCCAATCGCTGTCACGTCCATGTAGATCAGAGGCCAGGGCAGCTCGCATGGTTGGCAGGCACGGGCGTTGATATCCTGCCAGGGCACGAAGCCCCGGAAATGCAATCTGAAGAAATCCCATGAGATTGGATGGAGGACCTCCGGGTAAAATAAAAACAGGAATATGATCAAGCATGCCAAACCCCACGGCCTTGCCGGGTCCGATGCGGATGCGATGAAATGCCTTTTGCCAGCCCAACTCCAGAAAAATTTTTGCCACAAGATCCCGGTCTCCGGTCCAGGCCCCTCCGCTTGTGATGATGGCATCACTTTGATCCATGGCCTTTTCCAGCACATTTTGTATTTCCCGTGGATCATCCTTGGCAGTAAACAGCAGCGTCTCCATACCCCATTGTCGGCAAAATGCACTCAAAGTAACCATGTTACTAGCATAAAGCTTTCCCTGGGGAAGGGGGTGTCCCGGTGCCACCACCTCATCTCCCGTGGCAATAATGGCCACCCGGGGCTGTTTAAAAACAGGCAACGCACTGAATCCTGACGCGGCAATGATGCCGGCCAAGCCCGGAATAACGGCATCCCCCTTCTGGGCAATACATTGCCCCTTCTCCACATCGGTTCCCTTTGGCATGATGTTGCGCCCCACCCCGGCACTATTCTTGACCACAAGGGTGGTCCCGGAAACATCCGTAAATTCTTCGGCCACCACCGCATCGGCACCCGGGGGGATTTGAGCCCCTGTTAAAATTCGCATGGCTGTCCCGGGAAGAAGACGCTGGGTCTGCCCGCCCCCTGCAGCGGCCACCGTCTCAACCAGTGCTAAATGGACGGGGGCCTCCGGGCAGGCACAAGCCAGATCACCAGACACAACCGCGTATCCATCCTTAAGGGAAGCATCAATGGATGGAGAATCAATGGTAGAAATCAATGTTTGTGCCAGGATTCGACCCGTGGATTGTGACAGGGTAATCGTGTCTTGACCCAACGGACTGATGCTCTCAAGGGTAATTCGAAGCGCTTCTTGAAACCCCATGGGCAGCCATGAAATCATATGCAACTCCTTTTATTTTCCAAATGCACAGCGAGGATAAGTGCAGGTCTTACAACCAAGGCACATTCCCCCATGCCCCTTTGCAGCAATATCCGAACGTGAGATTTTATTCCCTGCCAGTACCCGGGGATAAATTAAATCAAACATAGTGGTGGTGGAAAAAAGACCGCATGCGGGAATACCCAGTACCGGCACGTCCTTTAAATATGCGATCATGAACATAGCACCTGGCAGCACGGGAGTACCATAAACCATATTACAGGCACCTGCCTCTTTTAGAGCGAAACGAGTGCGATCATCGGGATCCACGGACATGCCACCGGTGGTAATAAGGACATTGGCCCCTTTTTCCACCAGATCAAGTGCCGCGGCTGCAATCATTTTATCATCATCCGGAAGAAAAACCACCTCCAGTATACTCCCCCCAAGGGCCATCACTTTTTTACGGATAATGGCTTCAAACTTGTCCTCTATGCGGCCATAATAAACTTCACTGCCCGTAATCATCACCCCGACTTTGGCAGTCATCATGGGCTGTACCTGTAAAATGCCTTCCGGTGCACTTTTAGCAATGGCAACTGCGGCATCCACATAATCGCTTGCAATTAAAAGAGGAATGGCACGGGTTGCCGCCACCTGATCACCCTTTTTAACAATGCTATTGGTGTGACGGGTGGCACACATGACAATGCCCATTTCGTTGAACTGCTCCAGGGCATCCACATTCACTTTAAGCAAACCATCCCGGATGGCCTTTAAAGAGATTTTACCCTCCCTGGGGGCTTCATCCCATGCCACCCCATCTCCGCAAAGAGCATCGGCCATTGCAATGGCGGCATCATCTTCGTGCATTTCATTAATTTCGGGTTTGATGATATAAAGATGATCTTTCCCCAGTCGTCTCAAATGATCCAGATCCCGGCAGGTCAGCATATGACCCCGTTGAAATGCCGGCCCCTTGAATTCGCCTGCTCTGATTTCCGTTATATCATGGGCCAACGGGTATCCCACAGCATCTTCTATGTTTACAACTTGAATCATCAGAATCCTCCCTGTCCCAAACAATTTTAGTTAAAAAAACATTGGCATCTTTCATATCAATCCCAAATTACTTTATATTTTGGGAGCAATACTTCCCGGAAAATAAAATAATACTTATCTCTCACGGGCTTAATCAAAACATGGGCCACTTAGGGGTGGCACAAGATTCACAGAATCACCGGCCCCACGGGTTTAAAATACCCTTTACCTGCGCAAATTCTGCATAGGGTTTCTTTTTCCACCACCACCTCCCTGGAATCCCTGACCACCTGACCGCATCGATTACACGTGGCATGTGTCCGGGGGGGGCCGGGCATATCTTGATCCGGCAAATCCACAGTTACCCATTGAACATCAAACAGTTCGTTCTCCGGCATGATTTTATAACCTTTGAGCTGCTGCTGATAATGATGGGTCTCTTCGGGGGCATACCGTTTAACAAGTTCCCTTGAGGCCTCTGTTGAGACAATCCGCACGGCCTTTCGGGTCTCCAAATTTACAAAGGTTGCGGCATTAATGCCGTAATCTTTAAATTTCATGGTACGTTTGCCAAGGCGACAACCTGTAACACTGCCAATGGCATCGGTGGCACATCTGTCCATCTCCACATATACGATCAATTTTTTCTTGAACTCTGGTGATGTGGGATCTTCTATTCCCACCAGTCGACATCCCAGCATGGCCATACGCACCCCGACCACCTGGCCGGCACACAAATGGCCATGGGCAATGGCAGACGATTCCAACAAAGCTTTAAAAGATTTCATTGTGGTATACTCACCCTCCCATGACCACCGAATGGCAGAATCTGCCATTCGGTGATAAATTTTTTATATTAGCAGATTTCCCTTGAACGGATGCTGCATCCCGGAATTCCCGACAAACCCTTATATAATCTTCAACAAGTGAGTGGGCATGGGGGGTCAGACAAGCACCACCGCCATGGCCACCGCCCCGATGGGTCTTTACCAAGGATTTACCCACAGATGCTTCCATGTCGGCTATGGCACCTCGAATCTTACGATAAGACATTCCCAAGGCTCTTGCCGCTTCAATGATGGAACCATTATCATCAATGGCACTTAACATGGCCACCCTGCCCTCACCAATGACAGGACGACCATCAATCTCAAGCCATACCTTGAGTCGAACACTCCAGCGATCACAATTATTGTCAGTCATGGTTTGTTTTTTCCTGAATTTTATTTTGAATATTATATTACATGCAATCACTCTCTTGTCAAATTAAATTTAACCCCAGACCTAAAAATAAAACCAACATATGAATCCGGCATCCCTTAGGGGTGGGGTCAGGCTTGCGTTATTGACGTTTTTATTGAAATATGCCTTGCAACACAGACCGTTGTCAAAATCATAGCGTCTGATAAACAACTCAGATTCTAATACCACATAGCCTGACCCCGTCAGCCCGCCAACGATAACGAGTAACGAAGGTATGAGCAAGCCCAATTATTACTTCTCGGTATCTCATTTTCAAATAATTTTCACAAGGAAGAAACAAAAATTTTGGGCATGATCACAGCATGGGGCCCCCAATAACGCAAGCCAGATCACACCCAAAAACGAAGCATATTGTGACCAAGACCGCTTTTCCATACTGCATGTGCTTTATTCAATGCCCATGGAGTACATCACGCGATGGCAAATCGAAAAACTTATGAACGATGAGGCAGAATGATTTGACATTTGTGTATTTGTTTTATAATGTAAAAAGATAAAAAGTTTTTGGATAGACCAAGTTTAAATCACCTTGCATACAAAATCAAATACTCTTTTTAAATACAATCATTATCACACCCGGACTTAATTTAAAAAAATGCTCCCTGTGGAACGACTTTCAAAATGGAGTTATAACGATTCTCCGGTTCAAGAAAATCATCCCAGACAAACGCCCAGGGGAATGAGAGCAACACTCCGGTTCAGGAGGTTATAAATGGCCGAACAAAAGAATCTAACATTACGGGTATATGACAATATCAAACAGATGATGTTAAACTATGATATTGTTCCCGGTCAACGCCTGGTATTTGTTGATCTGGCTAAAGAGCTGGGTGTCAGTCGCACCCCCGTGAACAATGCACTGTCCATTCTTGCCAAGGAAGGATATCTTGATTTCATACCCAACCAAGGGTACTCGGTTCATAAGCTGACCAGGGAGGAGGCAGAATCCCTCTACGAAATCAAATTGCTCATGGAGCTTGGCTGCATTGAAAAGGCAATCAAAAATGCAACCCCGAAAAAACTGGCCATCCTTGAAGAAAAAAAGAACAAGCATGCATCATCTGTAAAAAGTCATGTCTATCGACATCTTTTTATTCTTGATATGGAATTCCATGCGGCCATCGGGGAGATGATCGAAAACAATTATTTTGTGGACATCTACAAGGATATTTATCAGCGAATATTTCTGCGTTTCCGCACAGAGCACCTTGAAACGCCCCGGCTGTTTGAAATCATTGAAGAACACGACAATCTTTATAAAGCCATTGCCAGCCAGAACGTAAAAACCGCCAAGGCATTAATAAAAGAACACAGCGCTCTTTCCATGGCGAATCTATTTCCCATTATTTTTGATTGAATCTCGGAGTTACTCACCACATGGGCCGGTCATCATACTCGATGTACAAGTTTTTACCTCTATGAGCAATTTTTTTATATTGACATATCACGGGGAGGGGTCAGAACAAATTCATTGACCGGCAAATCCGGTTGAAAACCCATATGTCTAAGGGCTCCACTCCCATTTTACCGGTTTGATCACAATATGGTTTATTTGTCATAGTGGGCGGGGCCAACGGAGTCAGGCTATGTAGTATTAGAGTTTAATTTTTTATCTTATCAAACTCCATGATTTTGTCAAGAGCCTGTGTTTAAAAGCAAATTCAAGCAAAAAGCGCCAATAACGCAAGCCTGACCACGTTTAGCCTGGGGGGCTTGGATCATCAGATAGCCTGAGGGACAAGCCGCCCCCCCAGGCTATCACAACTTTTATACACTAAAGAGTCATGGGGATGTCACCAAGACTTAAATCCTTATCAGTGACAATACCGTCCACAATTTTTTGTTTTCCGTCCTTGTCAATGGTCAGGGTAAATTTACGATCATCGGCAAGTTTCCGGAACCAGAAATCCCCGAAATTATCCGTGGTG